>JBEKKG010000092.1:0-13417 GCA_050010835.1 Planctomycetota bacterium | reverse complement strand
TCCTTCACGTTGTCGGTGTAGGGCGCGGGCGGCAAGCAAACGCGGACCGGCCGTTCGCCCGCGAAAGCCGAAGCGATCAGGAACACCACAGCAAGCATCGAGCGTTCCGCGGACACCCCGCTTATCTCCTTACACTGCTCTGAGCCAAGGGGACCATCAGCAAATGTACCGCGGGCGTCCCGCCCGCCCGTGGCAGGCCGGCAGGGCGCGAGGACGAAGGCGGGCGGGACGCCCGCGGTACGCTCTGGGCCACGCATTTACTGACATGCACCCCAGAATACGAGTTCCGCAGCTCTTTCCCTTCTTGAATCCCCGAAAGAAACCACGACACTGCTCCTGCATGGACCCCAAGAAACCACTCTATCTGTCCCTGCATGCCAGGGACAAGATGGCCGAGCGTCAAGCGGCCCTTGAGATGGTTCAAGAGGCCATGCAAAAAGGGGCACACCGGCCGGGTAAACGTGGTACAATGATTGCGGAGAAGGACATCGGGAGCGCCAAGGTCCGGGTTGTGTACGTGGATAGGCCAACAGAGTACTTTGTTCTGACAGTGACAAGGACGCTGACAACGGGGTGAATCATGCACAAGAGACAACAAATCGGTTCGCTTACGCTTAGTATTGACCCTTCCGTTCCAGCCGTGTACGTCTATCTCCGCGAGCGCGAGGGTTTTCGTTCTTACAACACAGTAGTCATTGACGACGATGTGAACGTGGACCTGGATGCCGAAGGGAACGTCATCGGTGTTGAAATGCTTGGCCCAGGGAGCCTGGAGGTCGTTCTGAACATTGTTGTTCCTCGCTACCATCTCGACGAACTGAAAGAACTGAGCGCGCGCAAGAAGATCTTTGAGGATGTATTTCAGCCCGCTGAGACGGCATGAGATCAGTAGTCTGTCACCCTATCCCCAGCCCGCAGACCCTCTCTTGCTTCTCACGCCGCCCCGAGCTATCCACGGTCTGCCGACTGGAAGTCGGCGATACAGCAGGTTGGAAACCTGCGCTACATCCGCACCCAGCGATATGCACCTCAACAGGCCGGGCCGGGAGTTCCTTGCTACCGGAAGAGTCATTGCTTTCCTCCGGCAATTACGCAACGGAAGCCGGTCTTCACCCAATCACGGACATGGGGCGGCATGACCATGCGGGCGGCGCACCGGGCAAAGCGCTCGTCCCACAGGCTGTCGCCGCCGCGCAGGACCTTGTGCGAGCCTTTCTCCGGCCCGGCCGGGTTCTTTTCCGGGGCCGTGCGGTAGTACTCGTAGTCGTACCAGTCGGCGACCCATTCCCAGCAGTTGCCCGCCAGGTCTTCGACGCCGTAGGGGCTGGCGCCTTGCGGCGAAGAGCCCACGGGCAGCATGCCGGGCGAGAATCTGTAGAGCGTCCTTTCCATGCTGACGCACTTCTCCGGATCCCAGTCGTTGCCCCACGGGTACTCGCGGCCATCCGGGCCGCGCGCGGCCTTTTCCCACTGGGCCTCGGTCGGCAAGCCGGCGCCGGCCCATTTCGCGTAGTCAGCCGCTTCGTACCAGTTCGGCAGCGCGGGGTACTTGCCATCGTCGCCTTTCGGATCGGCGTGCATCGTCTGGCCCCAAGGCGCCTGGAACTCCTTGCCGGCGGCCTGGCAAAACTTCCGGTACTGCTGGAGCGTGACCGGGTACTTATAGATCCAATAGCCGTCCAGGTAGATTTTCTTCTGCGGCCGCTCGTCGCCAGCGCCCTTGCCCTCCGGACTGCCGCGCAGGAATTCGCCCGCCGGAATCCAGACCAGCTCCGCGCCATCCAGCTCATTGAGCGCCCGGCCATTGCCAAGGTCTTTGATTTTGGCGGCCACCGGCTGAGCGGTTGCCGCTTGCGCCGCCGGCGCAGGCTTGGCGGCAGGCAGCGGCTTGGCGCTCAGGGTCTGCACCGGCAGGTCGAGCGTCTTCGCCGCCTTGTCCATCGTTACCGGCACGCCAAGCAACGTCACTTGGAGATAATTCTTCTCCACCACCGGCTTGAGTTCGATTGCTTCCCAGCCAGTTGCCGGCGTGGTCAACGCCGCGGCCACGCCGTCACCGCGGTCGAGCTGCACCGTCACATCGCCAGGGGCGTTGGCGGCGAGCGGGAGTTTGACCACCTCGGCGTCGGAGACCGCCACGACCTCGTCGAAGCGCTGATCCATGGCGTCCCAACCGGGCAGGCGCTCGCCCGCCTTGACTCCGCGGATGCCGCCGGGCACGGCGTACCGCAAATCAAAAGCCTTCGCGGCCCCGCCGCCTTTGACGGCCACCTTGGCCAGCGCCGGATCGGGCAGCGCCAGCATCCAGCGCGTACTGAACCGTGCCGGGCTGGGCAAGCCGCCATTTTGGGCCTGCACGTACTTGCGCTCAATTCGCAGCCCGCTGTCAGTCACGGCCACCGTGCGGCGCAGATGGTTGTTCGCGTCCCAGCCGTAGAATGGCGGCGAGAGTGTCACGTCGGTTTCCAGCCGGTCCGGCGCCGGATTCCGGTACTCGCTCCATACGGTGGACCAGTCCTTGTCCGCAAGCCGCTTGGGGAGGTCCTTTTCCGCGACATCCACCGGTAGCCAGATTTGCGAGCTGATTCTCTCGAAAAGGTCGCGGTAGCCGCTTTCCGCACCTTGAACGGCCAGCAGTTCCTTCCGGCTTTGCTTGTCGGTGGCGCTGGTAATCTGCCCCTTCAAGTCCGGACAAACGGCCGCTGCCAGAGCCTGGCCATCCAGTTCGACGAGCGGCCCGCCGTTGTTGGCCACAAACCAGGAAGTGGTCCGCAGCACGCCGTGCTCGTCGCCCCCATCCATGAACGTGGCCTTCTTGGTGCGTTCGAGACACGCTGGGCTAAGCGGGTCGGCGCCGGCCACGAACCAGTTCTTGCCGTCATGCGGATTCCTGACCGGTCCCCAGGGCTTGCCGCTGTTGGCCGCCGCGCAGAGAGTGATGGCGTCGAGGGACGTGCCGCGGGCTGCGATGAAGTTGGCGAGCAGGGCCTTGTCGCCTTCCTTCTCTGCCGCGGCCTGAGCCTGATCCATGGCTGCGGTCATCTTCGCCAGGATCGAGGGTGCAAACATTTTCACTCGCGTGGTGGCGGTCCAACCGCTCCAGCGCACCGCGCTGGGCACATGTCCGCTGTCAGCGTAGGCCTGTTGCGCCAGCTTGAGATATTCCCAGATATGCGGCGCCGCCCCTGTGCCATAGTTGTCCTCAAGGAACTGGCGGATGAGCTTGTCGGCGTCCTGGTTCGGGTTCCAGGCCAGCTTGAGGTAGACCCAGGCGTAAAGCCACTTCCAGTTATTTCCGCAGAGCTGCGGATTGGTGCCGTAAATGCCGCACTCCTGCCAGTACTTCATGATGCCGCCGAGGTAAAAGATGGCCGGCCACTCGGCGTCATAGGGCACCCAGTGCCAGGTGGTCACGCGGCCAGGCGCGATCTTCGGCCAGTCGCGCAGCGCCTTGGCGTAGTCGCGGTTGGCCGGATTGCCCACTATCGGGCCGACCTGGTCGCCGGCCATGTTCTGGGATTTCGCGCTCGAGACGACGTTGATCCACAGGTTCTTGTGCGGCTTCAGCGTTTTCGGCGCGTCGAGGGTCTCGAAGTAGGCAAAGGTGATGACCTGCTGGTCGGGATGTGTCTTGGCCAGAATATCGAGCGCGCGATTCAGGAGCAGAATCAGCGGCGCGGACTCGCTCTGTTCGTCCTGGACCAGCTTGCGGCAGGCCTCACACTGGCAGCCGCTGAAGCCGTCTCCCTGGGCGGCGGGAATCGGGAGCGAGGGATCGTACTTGGCGCCCGGCCGCGACTTCAAGAGCTCGATATGTTCTGCCAGCGCCTCCGCCAGGAACTTGGGCAGTTCGGGGTTGGTCCCGCACAAGCCCATGGACCAGTCGGGCTGGCGCTTGCCCGCGTGGTTCAGCGGGTAGAATTCGGGATGCTCGGCAAAAAGTCCCTTGCGCTCGCCGTGGGCGTCCTTGGCGCCCTGCGGTGGCAGGTAATCGTAAAAGCTGTGGCTGGAGGACAAGTCGCCGCTCACCTTGCCTGCGGGGTAGCCGGCCCCCCGGTTCTGGACGACCCACGGATAGCTGCCCACCCAATAGATGAAGCCGCGCTGTGCAAAAGCCGGCTCCTGCAAGTCGTCCAGCTTGTCCAGCTTCAGGATTGGCTTGGAAGGCACGATCTCGTACCCCGGCCCGGCGTAAGACAGACCCTTGGCGTGGTACGTGTAAAAACGGCAGCCCAGGTGGTCTTCTAGCAGTCCCAGCACGGCGTAGGTCAGGCCCAGATCGGAGGCGGCGGTCAGAGTCAGGCGCTGGCTCTCGGTCTTGATCCTGTATGCCTGCCGCCCGCTCGGCCTGTCGCTGGCGCCTGGAACCTTGTCAACCATTTCGAGCACAATTGCCGATTGGCCCGCCGGCACGTCGGCGGCGGCATTGACGACTGGGATGAGGGCGCCGGTGATTTTGTGCAGGTAGTCGGACAGCGTTGTGGCTTGATCCTTGTGGCCGAGGGCGGCGATCACAGCCTTGGCCTGCAAGTTCTCCGCAATCGCAACCTCCGCGCAAACGGAGCCGGCCAGCATTGCCACGCTTGCCAGAATCGTGTGTCCAATCGCGCGCTTCGGGATACGGGGACAGACTATGCATCTATTCAAAGAAAAGTCCTTTCCCTTGCCCCACAGGCGTCTTCCTTTTCTCACCCTTACTTCAGCTTGCCCCCACGCACATGCAGTTCGGCGCCGCCGCCTTTCTGAAAGAAGAGGACCGTGATCGGGTGCAGGCCGGCATCCAGCTCGATCTTGCCGATGACCTCCTCAACTCCGTGGCAGTTGTCATTGTCCACGACCACCTTGTCAGCGATCAGCAGCCTGCTGCCGTCGTCCGAGGCGACGCTGAAGGCGTAGGTGCCCTTTGCGGCCAGCTTGAGGAATCCCGTGAACTTGAAACCGTAGTTCTCCCCCTGCTCCTGCAGGCCGAGGTCGAAGTAAGCGCACTTGCCCATCTTCTTGGCCTTGAGCTTGTCAAAGTCCGGCAGCTTGTCCCACTCACCTTCGTAGTACGCGAAGTTCACGCCCTTCTCCGCGTCAGGGTCGTTGGCCACGCGCACGTCGAGGGCGCCCATAGTGAGCTGGCCGTGCGTCGCCAAGGCCTTCTGGAGAGCTTCCTTGCCCTTCACGCGGTCCAGCACCTTTTCCATGACTCTCCGCACGGCCTCGCCATGCTGCTTGGCGAGCTCCTTCCCGATGTTCGCTGCCGCGGCGCCGGCTTCCTCCTTGAGCGCGGGGTCGTCCAGAAGCGGCTCGACCATATTCAGAGCGGCGATGTCGTAAACTTCGCCCAGGCCGCCCAAGGCCAGCCGTTTCTCGTCTGCCCGCTTGGCTGTTTCCAGGGCCGTCTGGAACATCTTCACCGCCTCAACTGGACGGGCCTTCGCCAGGCCGGCCAGGCGGATGTAACCGCGCAGCGCCAGCACCTGCAAGGCTTCGTTCGGCGCGCTCTTCGCCAGCGTCAGCAGGTCTTCGGCCGCGGAAGTATCCGGCCACTGGCCTATCGCTCGGACCGCGCTCTTCTGGACCTCCTCATCCGGCTCCTTCAGTCCCGCGCGCAGCACTTCCAGCGCCTTGGGACCGCCAAGCTGCCCCAACACGCTCCACAGCGCCAGCCTGGCCGGCCCCGTCGCCTTGGCGCACTCGGCCACGACCGGGTCCGCACGCCTGTCCGCATCCGGAACCTGCAGGGCCGCAGCCAGGATTGCGGACACCGCCGCGGTGCTGGCATCCGACGTCTTCCCCACCACCGCGGCCAAGGCGGGAAGGTGTTCAGCCCGCACCGCGCCAGCGAGCGCCTTGAAGACTTCCGCGCGCGTGGCGGCATCGGCATCCTCAGCCAGCTTGAGGAGCGCCGGGACTGCATCCGTCATCTGCCGCACGCCCATGCACCGCGCTGCCTCCGCCCGCACCTTGGTGTCGGGGTCCTTCAGGCACGCCAGCAGGGCTGCGTCCACGTCCTTGCCGGAGATGCGGTCGAGGCTTTCGCGCGCGGCGGTGGCGGTACTGCCGCCCGTCCCGGCAGCCTTCGCCAGAGCCGGAATGGCGGAGCCGTCAGCGACGGCACCCAGGCTCCGCAACGCCGCGACCCGCACGTCTTCATCCGCGTCCGTGGTTGCGGCCACAAGCCCCGGCACTGCGGATTTATCGCCCAGCGTGCCCAGCGCACGCAGAATGGCGATCGTCTTGTCCTTCGAAGCATCCTTGAGTTTGGCCAACAGCGCCGGAGTGGCCGCCGTGGCAGGAACCAGCGAAACGGCTTCGACGGCGGCGCCGCGCAGTCCCGCGTCCGCGTCGCCCAGGGCCTCGAGGATCGTATCCAGTTCCGCCGCGCCCCCGGCGCGTCCCAGGCCAATCAGAGCCGCGGATTTGACGTGGCCGGTGCGGGCGCAAAGCTGCTTGTACACCTTGAGCGCCGCGGCCTTCTCGCCACTGCCGCACAGTTCGTCTGCCAGAAGAAGGCTTGCGCTCGTGGCGGTGGTCTGAGCCTGCGGGGAACCTTTGCCCAGGACGCCGGCCAACTCCTCGACGGCGTGTTTGTCCGCGCTGTGTGCCAGGGCCATCGCGGCGGCGGAACGCACTTCCTCATCGTCGCTCGCAAGGCTCTTGAGCAGGACAGGCGCAACCGCCGGCGCACTGGCGGCGTGGCGGGCCAAAGCGTTGAGGAGAGCGACCTTGTCAGCAGGCTTGTCGGCTCCTTCGAGCGCCTTGGCGAGCGCCAGGGCCGCTTCGGCCGCGGGATTGTTGGCTAGGGCGCGGCGCGCACCATCCCGCACTTTCTCGTCCGCGTCGGACAGCAGAGCGGCGACCGCGGCGACGGTTTCGGCTTTCCCGATGCGCTCAAGCTGGCGCAACATCCAGACGCGCGCCTGCGGATTGGCCTTGGCGAGCCGCGAGGCAAGCGCTTCGCACGCCGCCGCGCGCTGCTCGGCGCCGGGTGCGCTGGCCTGGGCGCACAGGGTGAAGAGCGCCTGCTGGGCGCCGTTCAAGTCGCCCACGTTCTCGGAACCCAACTTAGCCAGCAGCGCCTCCACCTGCCCGCCGTAGTCTTCGCCGGCCAAGGCAGAAAGGCATGCCGCCACGCACAGCGAGAGCACAACCGCAACAGTCAGCTTCATGTCCGTATCCTCTCCGTCACAATTCAAGCCTGCATTTCTCACCACTCATCAACCGCAAAGTCATTGAAGCCGCAGATGGACGCTTATGGACGCTTATGGACACGGATGGACGCAGACAGGAAAAGAACTTTCTTGTATCTGTGTTTATCTGCGTCCATCTGCGGTTCCCCAAACCCCCTCTGCGTTCCTCTGTGCCCTCTGTGTCTAGAAATTCGTTCAAATCCGCCACGGCGCGCGCTTCGGCCGGTCCAGCCATTTGTTGGCTTCCGGATCGCCAACGATCTCCTCCTTCACGGGATCCCACTTCAGATCGCGCTTGAGCCAGTAAGCGATGTTGAAGAGGTGGCAGACCGTCAGCGTGCGTGCTCCGATAGCGATGTCGCGGAACGGGCGTTCGCGTGTGCGCACACAATGCAGGAAGTCGCCGAAGATGTCCCCCTGGCCCTTATAGTTGGGGATGTAGATGTCAGGCGCGGGCCTGTTTCTGTCCAGCTCGCTGATCTTCCCTTTGGTGCCCTCGAAGGAAATGATGCCGCCCCAGCCGCCGCCATGGTGAATCTGGAGGCCATTGGCAAAGACCGCCGTGGCCTGCTTGAAGTCCTTGCCATCTGGCAGACGAATCTCGACCGGTCCGGTCTCGTGCACGTTGCAGGCGAACATCGCGCCGCCGAACGTATGGGCGCCCCAGTCCGTCGTCCCGCCGCCCGAGAAATCGCGGCAACCCCGCCAGTTGAAGGGGTGGTAGGCCTTGTTGTAGGGCCGCCAGGGGGCCGGGCCAATCCACCTGTCCCAGTCCATCCCCTCGGGCACCGGCTGGGCCGGCTGGAGCATCTCGTCGGACGGGCCGCCGACGTTGGCATAGGCGTGTTTGACTTCGCCAATCGCGCCGCCGCGCACCATCTTATGGAACCAATTGTAGTCGCCCCAAACACGCTGGCTGCCGCCGGAGAAGACACGCCCGAGGTGGCGGGCGGTCTGGCGCATGAGCTGCGCCTCGCGAATCGTCAGGGACTCAGGCTTCTCGCAGTAGACGTCCTTGCCGTTGCGCATCGCCTCGATGGTAACGATGGCGTGCCAGTGGTCGGGCGTGGCGCAGAAGACGACGTCAATGTCGGGCCGGGTGACGAGTTCGCGGAAGTCCATGCAGGCTTTGCAGCCCTGGTCGCCGTATTTTTTGTCCACGATGGCCTTGACTTTCTCACGTCGGTCGCCGTCCACATCGCAGATGGCCACGCCCTGGACTTGCTTGAACCCCAGGAAGCCTCCCATGTCGCCTGTGCCTTGTCCGCCCACGCCCACGAAGCCCATGACAATGCGCTCGCTGGGTGCCGGCCGGTCCCTGTCGCCCAGCGCCGAGCTTGGGATCACCAGCGGAAAGGCAGCCGCTGCGGCTGCCGTGGCCGTGCCCGTCAGGAACTCCCGCCTGGTCATCCCGTTCATCTTCGACATCCGCGTCTCCTCCCAGGAAAAGTACCCTGTGCGTACCCCATCCCCACCTTTCTGTCTACACCACATTGGAAGACAACCGCAACGCGGGCCGGTGCGCCCTCATCAGGGGTTGATCTGCTGGCCCTGGCCAATCCGGTCAGGAACGCAACTGCCAGCACGTGCAATGCGGAAGGCGGTGCTTCAATCTCGATGCAGGCGCATGCTCGCGGGCCATGCTGCTTACAGCCTGGGATCTTCGCGCAGCACGGACTTCAGCGCCTTCAGACGTTCCATGTTGGGCGAACCGTCGGAGTTCAACGTGGGGATAAGCCAGCCGCCTTCGTCGTTTTCATTCCAGCCATAGATGATGATCGCGTTGGCCGGGGCGATGTCGCGGTTCTTCATCGTCCAGTCAATGGCGTCCTGGATGTGCGTGGCGATCTGCTGAGGCGTAGCGGTGACGGAGTCAATGAGCGGCTTCTGGCCGGCGGCAGGCGTCGGATCGGGCTTGGCCTTAACCCACGTCGTCCAGCTCATGGGGTGCTCGATGCGTGGCCGCGTGTCCCAGCCCGCCGTGGCGAAGGTGAGCGTGGGGATGTTGCTCTGACGGCACGCCTGCCAGTAGTTGTTCCTCACGTGGTCAGTCAACTGCTGATAAGGCCACATGTCGCCGGCATACTGTCCGCCGGCGGCATAGGCGGAGACGGCATCGAATCCCAGCGCCTGGATGTCTTTCGCATCGTTCTTCGGATTCCACCCCATCAGGACCAGGTAGGGCTTCTTCAGTCCGGCGGCGAGTGTTGCGTCGGCCAGCTCCTCGAACTCCTTCTTTCCCAGTTTCTTTGGCAGGCCGAAGACAAACAAGAGCGGCCTGCCATCAATCACGGTTTGGTAGCTTGGGTCCCGGAAATGCTCGACCAGCCTTGGCCACCCGGGAGTTCCATGGCCATCAATGCGCCCGCCTTCTTCGATCAGGCAGTAGCGCAGCCCCTTCTTGTTCACGGCGGCCAGGTAGCGCTTCAACGCAATGGAAAGGCGGGCATCGTCCCAGTAGTCAACGAAAGCCCAGTAGTTCAGGCCGGCATCGCTGGCATAGGCGATTTCCTGGGCGACGACCTCTTGCGAATCGCCGTTGATGTTGACCTGGGAATCGGATTTCACAGTGGCGAAGAACGGCAGGCGATAGTGGAACTTCTTCGGGCCGAGACTTCTCTCCACTTCCGCCACAGGGCCGCCCTGGCCGTACCACGCATCCCAGCGGATGGCGCCGATGATGGGACGCAGCGCTTGCTTGTCCTCCGCCGCGGCCAGCGAGACAACCCCGCAGTTCAGGAACGCGAGAGTCAGCAGAGAATGGGCAACGCGGTCACACATTGCAAACAATACCCCGCGCGACACAATCGTGGGGCCATATCTGCTAAAGGAAACGGCGCAGAGATGGCATCCGCCGGTAAGAACTGGGCGCGCTTGCGCCCGCCGGCCTCGCCGGGCTTTCCACGGGGCGGCGGCGAAAACCTCCGCGGGCGGGCGGGCGCCGGGGTATGTCACCGGGGAGGCGAGAAATGAGTTGGCGTCCAAGCGAACAGCGTTACGACAAGGCGGCCTTCCGGCGGTGCGGGAAGAGCGGGTTGAAGCTGCCGCCGATTTCACTGGGACTGTGGCACAACTTCGGGGGCGTGGACGCGCTGGAGAACCAGCGCGCGCTGCTGCGGCGCGCGTTCGATCTGGGCATCACGCACTTCGATCTGGCCAACAACTACGGTCCGCCACCAGGCTCGGCCGAGGAGAACTTCGGGCGCATCTTGAAGAGCGACTTCTCCGGGCTGCGCGACGAACTGGTCATCTCGACCAAGGCGGGCTACCTGATGTGGCCAGGCCCCTATGGCGAATGGGGCTCGCGCAAGTATCTGCTCGCCAGCCTTGAGCAAAGCCTGCGGCGCATGGGGCTGGAGTACGTGGACATTTTCTATTCGCATCGCCCCGACCCCGACACGCCGCTGGAGGAGACCATGAGCGCGCTGGCGCAGGCCGTGCGCCAGGGCAAGGCGCTCTACGCTGGAATCTCCTCCTATAAGGCGGAGCAGACCCAGGAGGCCGCGCGCCTGCTGCGCGAACTGGGCGCGCCGTGCCTGATTCACCAGCCGTCGTACTCGATGTTCAACCGCTGGATCGAGGACAAGCTGCTGGACGTGCTGGGGGCCGAAGGCATCGGCTGCATCGCCTTCTGCCCGCTGGCGCAGGGCCTGCTCACCAGCCGCTATCTCGCCGGCATTCCCGCGGACTCGCGCGCCGCCAAGCCGCACGGCTTCCTGAAGAAAGAGGCCCTCACGCCGCAGCGCCTGGCGCAGGTGCGCGAGCTGACCGCGCTGGCCCAGCAGCGCGGGCAGAGCCTGGCGCAAATGGCGCTGGCCTGGGTGCTGCGCGACCCGCGGATGACCTCCGCCCTGATTGGCGCCAGCCGCGTCGAGCAGATTGAGGAAAACGTGAAGGCGCTGGCCAACCGGGCCTTCAGCCCCGGCGAACTCTCCGGAATAGACGCCATCCTGAAATAGAAGCGCGGCAGCCTGCGGCACTTCACGCTCTACGGGCCGGGCCGGAAAGGGATTGACGTCCTCGGCTGCGACCAGCCCGGCTCGCGTTCTTCCTGCGAAGACAGCATCAGCCAGGGCAACAGCGAAGCTTCGCTGAGTGTGGAGCGCCTGCGCAACACGCTCGTCACGCTGCATGAATGCTCCGGCGGCAGCGGCGCGGCAGCGCCCGCGTGCAAGGTTGTGGGCGGGAGTGTTTAGTTTCAGTTAGGTGCCCTGAGAGGGGCTTTCTGTCCAAGCAGGATCTGCGCCGGGCGGACAGCTAACTGAAACTAAACAGTCCCGTTGTGGGCGGGACTGGACTAACCGACTTGATTCCACCGTCCGAACGAGGTACGTTACCACACCTTGCGCGAGGCGGCGGGCGCCGCGCGATGCGATACGAAGGAGCCTTATGAAACCAATCCGTCTGGGCATCATCGGACAGGGACGCAGCGGGCGCGACATCCATGGCGTCTACCTCGCCACCGATCCCCGCTACACCATCGTCGCCGTTGCCGACGCCTTGGCCGACCGCCGCGCGCGGGCCGTGCAGGAATACGGGTGCGAGGCGCACGCCGATGCCGCAGCGCTCATCAGCCGCCGCGACCTCGACATCGTCGTCAACTCCTCGTTCAGCCACCAGCACGCGCCGCTGACGCTGGCCGCCCTGCGCGCCGGCCACCACGTGCTGTGCGAGAAACCCCTGGCCGGCTCCGTGCGCGACGTGGACCGGATGATCCTCGCCGCCCGGCGTGCCGGCAAAGTGCTGGCCGTGTTCCAGCAGTCGCGCTACGCGCCCTACTTCATTGAGATCCAGCGTGTGATCAGTTCCGGCGTGCTGGGCCGCATTGTCCAGATCTCGGTCGCTTTCAGCGGCTTCAGCCGCCGCTGGGACTGGCAGACGCTGCGCGCCTTCAAAGGCGGCAACCTGCTCAACACCGGCCCGCACCCACTCGATCAAGCGCTGGCGCTCTTTGGCGAGGGCATGCCCGACGTCTGGTGCCGGATGGACCATACGCGGGAAGGGAGTTGGGGCGACGCCGAGAACCACGTCAAACTGATCCTGAGCGGCGCGGGGCATCCGACGATAGACATCGAGATCTCCTCCTGTTGCGCTTACCCGACGAGCCTCTACCGCGTCTACGGCACCCGTGGCGGACTTACGGCGACCGCCGACAGCGTCGAGTGGCGCTGGTTCAAGCCGGGCGAGGCCCCGCGGCAGCGGCTGATCCGCAAGCCGATCGCGAAGCCTGACGGTACACCGGCCTACTGCGGGGAGACGCTGCCGTGGCAGACCGCGCGCTGGCCCGAGGAAAAGACCGCCGCGCCGGCGAAGAGCGGCTACGTCCCCAGCGCACCGGGCATGGTTATGACGGCGGCCGTGTACGGCATGCTCTACCGCACCCTCACACAGGGCAGGCCGCTCGAGATCACGCCGGAACAGGTGCGCCGCCAGATTGCGGTCATCGAGGCGTGCCAGCGCCAGAACCCGGCAATCTATCCTCGGCGCTGACGTCCACCGCGGTGGAAAGAGCAAGAGGATGACGGCAGACAACCGCCCCGAATGGGCGTTCATGTCCCGGCAGTCAGGCTCGAATCGCGTGTTGCGCCCTGGAAATTATGCCGCGGATGTGCGAAGTTCGTCCGTGGAACATCTCATTTCCATAAAGCGGGAAAATGGATAGCCGGATTCCACGAATTACTTTCTGCTCCACGGTGGCCATCGCCTGCGTGACTGTATTTGCAGCAGACATCCGCTGGGAGCCGCTCAACGAACCCGGTTGCGGCGGCTGGGTCACGTCGCTGTCGGTCAGCCCGCATGACACCAGACGCGTGCTGGTTGGCGGCGACATGCTGGGCGTGGGCTTGAGCGAATTTGGAGAGCGGACGTTTCTGCTGGACTCACTGCCGCCATTTGTCAAGGCGGGCAACCCGCGTCAATTCATATTGGCGTTGGTGGATGAGTTGAAAGCGGCGGGGCAGGGGATCAACGCGTTGCGATTGGGCGAACAGACGATAGCCAAAACGGTCTGCCGGCACGCCGTCAAGGCCAACGATCCGCTGAGCGGGCGGGAGTTGGAGAACCTGGTGGAGGACTTGCGCCATTGCGCCATGCCCTACACCTGCCCGCATGGCCTCCCCACGCTGATCGAGATGAACTTCCGGGAATTGGAAAAGAAATTTGGCCGCTCCCAATGAAGGCCGCAACGACTACGCCGGCGGCTTGAGTTCCAGATCGGCGAACGGACTGTTGGCGAACTG
>JBEKKG010000091.1:0-13269 GCA_050010835.1 Planctomycetota bacterium | reverse complement strand
AGCCGAGGACGTCACCTTCATCCTCGATCATTTCTTCATGGCGCAGTGGGACCGCATGATCCGCGTCTACCCCCGCTACAAGGAGTTGCTGGAGTTGCGGCGAGTGGGCCGCCGGCCCGCCGCGGCGGCGGCCAGTGAATTCAGTGTGCAGGACCTGCGCGATCTCCAGGTCTGGTTCGACCTGGCCTGGTTCCATCCGGTCAGTTTTGAAGAGTCGCCGGTGCTGCGGGAGTTGCGCGCCAAAGGGCGCGGGTTCACCGAAGAGGACAAGGCCGCCATGCTGCGCGAGCAGAAGCAGGTGCTGGCCAAAGTCATCCCCCTGCATAAGGAACTGGCCCGGCGCGGGCAACTGGAATTGACCACGACGCCGTTTTACCACCCCATCCTGCCGCTGCTCTGCGACATGCGCTCGGCCCATGCGGCGCTGCCGCGCCACCCGCTGCCCGCCAATCATGTGCCGCTGGTGGAGGACGCGCAAACACAGCTCCAGCGCGCGGTTGAATATCACCGCGGGCTTTTCGGCGAGGCCCCCAAGGGGCTCTGGCCTTCCGAAGGCTCCGTCAGCGCGGATATTCTGCCGCTCATCGCCCGCAACGGCATACAGTGGATTGCCACGGACGAAGAGATCCTGAGCCACTCGCTGGGCGCGCCCCTGCGGAACGGCGCGCTGTTGCAGCGCCCGGACCTGCTCTATCGCGCCTGGCGCGTGCAGTCCCCCCAAAGTGAGGCGCTGAACATCCTCTTCCGCGACCACCAACTCTCCGACCTGATCGGCTTCCAGTACCAGAGCTGGGACGGGACGGCGGCGGCCGAGGACCTCCTGCTGCATGTGCAGGAATCGGCCCAGCGCGTGGCCAAGGACCCCGAAACGCTCGTGCCGGTGATTCTGGACGGCGAGAACTGCTGGGAACACTACCCCGAACAGGGCCTCAAGTTCCTGCGCTCTCTATACGCCAGGCTGGAGAGCCTGGAACACGGCGTCCAGGCGGTGCGGATCAGCGACTTCCTCGAATCCCACCCGCCCACCCGGCAGCTCGAGACGCTCTTCTCGGGCTCGTGGATCAACCATGATTTCTACATCTGGGTGGGCCACGCGGAGGACCGGCGCGCCTGGGAATACGTGTACCGCGTGCGCGAGGACCTCGTGGCCGCCACCAAGGCGCAACAGGCGCAACTCCCTGGGAGCGCGGGCGTCCCGCCCGCCACCAAGGCCGGCGGGACGCCGGCGCTCCCAGGCGCCGGGCTGGCGCGCGCGTGGGAGGAACTCTACATCGCCGAAGGCTCCGATTGGTACTGGTGGTACGGCGACGACCGCACCTCGGGCAATGACGACGCCTTCGACAATCTCTTTCGCCTGCACCTGAAGAACGCCTACAAGTTCCTGGGCCAGCCCGCGCCGTTCTTCCTCAACGTCCCGGTCAAAGGCGTGGCCCGCGCCGGCCGCTATACCAGCCCCAGCGCCTCGCTGCGCGTCAAAGTGGACGGGCGCTGCACCAGTTACTTCGAGTGGCTCCCCGCCGGGCGCTACCGCGCCGACAAGGAAGGCGGCGTCATGGCCGCCGCTCAAAAACCGCTGCTCGAACAGATCTTCTTCGGCTATGAAGAGCGCAACTTGTGCGTGCGCATTGACCTGTACGAGAAGCTCGTGCGGCCCCAGCCGGCCAAGAGCGGCAAGACCGTGTTGCGCCAGCCGGGCGTGGCCAGCGTGGCCTTGCGCTTCACGGACCTGTCCGATGCCCTGCTGGAGGGCCAGGGCCGCACGCTGACCATTGACCCCGCGGATGCCAGCCACCTCAGCTTTGCCGGGGCCTGGGAGAAGAGCGGGCCGAAAACTGTCGAGGCCGCCTGGGACGACATCCTCGAAGTCAAGATTCCCTTCGCGGCCATAGGCGCAAGAGAAGGGCAGGAGCTGTCCTTCTACGTGGTCGTGACTTCCCCCGGCGGCACCGTGGAACGCTTTCCCAGAACCTGCGCGCTGCAATTCGCCGTCCCGCCTGAGAACGTGGATGAGCAGGAGTGGATGGCGTGAGGCACAATCCAGAACTCAAGATCCGCGATCCGCAATCGGAAAGGTCTCCGAATTCAATTGACGTGAATCACAGTTATGTTATATGATTTCAGTGTGCAGAGAATGAATGCTTATTCAGAATCGCTCTTTAGAAAAAGGCAAAGGGCAGTTGCTGCCACCACCTTCGTGGAAGCCGCTGAACAGGTGATTGCCGGGAAAGGCTATGCGGGCGCGACCATGCAGGACATCGCCAGCAAGGCCGGCTGCGCCGTGGGGACGCTCTACCTGCACTTCAAAAACAAGGAGGACCTCTTCAATGCGCTGGTGACGCGGCACACCCACGCCATCGTGGCACGGGCGGCGCAGGACGGCGCCGGGAAAGCCGATCCGTTGGAACAACTGCGCCGCAGGAACGCCGCGTTGATCGCATACTTCAATGAGCACCGTGAGTTCTTCCGCATCTTCTACGCCGCCGGCGTGACCGGCAAGGCCGATATCGCGGCCAACCTGCGCGGCAGCGCGTTGCGGACCTACTACGCCGGCAAGGCGCTTGAAACAGACCTGGTGCGCAAGGCGCAGAAGGCCGGCCTGGTCCGCCGCGATATTCCCGCTGGGGAAATGGTGGAGTTCATCCACGGCGTAATGATGGCGACGCTGGCGCGCTGGAGCACCGCGCAGACCCTTCCGCCGCCTCTCGAACAGGCGCGGCTGATCTGGGGCCTGATCGGCAGCGGCTTGGGGGCCGTGGGGGGCAAGCGATGAGGAATCCGAGCCGCGCGCGTAAGCAAGCGGTCCGCTCCCTTACGGTTGCGGCTCTGAATGTCGCGGCTTTGCTGCTGGTAGCGGCAACGTCCGGCTGCAACGCGCCGCGGGTGGAGCGCCAGGCCGAAACCGCGCGCTTCAACGCCGCCCTCGAGGAGCGGTGCGCCGGCCTGGCCTTGGACCCCAAACAGCCTGTGACGCTGGCGCAGTGCGAGTCTATCGCGCTGCGCAACAACCTGGCCTACCGCGTGACCCTGCTGCAAACGCAGCTTCAGGACGACAAAGTGCGCCTCGCGCTGGCGGGCATCCTGCCGCAGGTCAGCCTCGAGTTTGACAATTCGCACCGCAACAACCAGCCGCTGGTGCGAGGTCCCGGCGGGCAGAGCTTCAAGTTCGACGATATGAGTGAGAACCGCTTCAACTTGCGGGCCGTGGTTCCCATCTTCGACTTCGGCGCGACATACTTCGCCTACCACATCGCCAAGGACCGCGAGACGCAGGAGAAACTGGCGGCGGTGCGGGCGCGGCAACAACTGCTGCGGGACGTGCGCGTTGCCTACGCGCAGCACGCGGCGGCGGTGCGGCAGGAGAAGCTGGCCCAGGTGGCTGTCGCGGCAGCACAGGAAGTGCTGAAAACGACGCAGTCGTTGCAACGGGAAGGACTGGGTTCCAGCGCGGACACCGCGTTCGTCGAGGCCGCCCTGGCCCAGGCCGGGCTGGAGGTGCTGCTGGCTCAAAGGCGCATCGAGGAGAGCCGCTTGCGGCTGAACACGCTGCTGTCGCTGGCGCCCTGGACAGCCTACCAGGTTGACACTGTGCTGCCCCCAGCCGCCCCGCTGCCGGCGCCGGAGCGCATCGCGGAACTGGAGCAGAGCGCGCTGCGCGCACGGCCCGAACTATGGTCGCAGGACCTGGAACAGCACCTCACGGCCAACGAAGTGCGCCGCCGCATCAGCGCTTTCTTCCCGCACATTGACGGGCTGTCCGAATTCGACTGGTCCTCGGTCTCGACGCAGGTGAACCCGGCCTTTGGCACGCTGGGCTTCATGGTCGGGCAGTCGTTGCTCGACGGCACCTCCGGCATCTGGCGCTATCGCCTCGCAAAAAAGCAGGTGAACGTGGAGCAGGAGCGCGCCCTGCTCGTCGCCCTCGGCGTGCTCTTCGACGTGGATCTCCGCGTCCTGCAACTGCGCCGCGCGGACGCCGCGGTGCTGGCCATGTCCAAGGTGGCGGAGGCCCAGGAAACGCTCCTCAAGGAAGTGACCGCCCGCTACCGCGAGGGCCTGGAGAACGGCGCCAACGCTGCCCGCGCCCTGGCGGAACTGCGCGGCGCACAGCGGGAGTTGGATCAGGCCAGAACCGATTACCTGGCGGCGTGGTACGAGCTTAATGCGGCGTCCTTGAGCGAGGAGGCAGTCCAAGCTGATCAAGCCGCGCGCGAACTGGACGCAAAACCGGTGACGGGTGACGAGGGGGAAGGGGCGAGGGGCGAGTGACGAAGGGCACGGCCCACAATTCGGCGAAATGTGGGACGTGCGACGAACAGCGAGGTGGGGAATGAGACCGGAAAACGCTGAACTACGCAATGCGGGAGGCTGCACGCAGTTGCTGCTATGCACCGCGTGTTTCTTCCTGGCAGGCAGGCTGGCTGCCGTCGAGGCTCAGATGTTGAGCCTGGCGGAGGCGCAACCGGCCAACGCGCCGGAGGTGACTGCCACAGGCCGGATCGTGCCGGTGCTGCACGCGCTCGTCGGCTCGCGGCTCAGCGGGCAGATCAAGGAGTGGGCGAAGTCTGCAGACCAACTGCCGCTCGACGTGGGCATGACGGTTTTCAAGGGCCAGGAACTCTTCAGTGTGGATACCTCGGTCTACAAGGCGCGCGCGGATGTGGCGCGCGCGAGTTTGGTGCAGGCCCAGGCTGCGCTGGCCAATCTGAAGGCGGGTGTGCGCGCGGAGCGGCGCCAGGAATTGCGGGCCGCACTGGCCGCCATCGAGGCCCGGATCGCCGAACAGAAGCGCGACGAGGAGCGTTTCAAGCGGCTGGTGGAACAGGACAAGACCCTGCCGCCGAAACGGCTGGAAGAAGTGCAGTTGCAGCTCAAGGTGCTTGAAGAGGAGCGCCGTGCGGCCCAAGCCCGGGTTGCCGAGGCCGAGGCCGGGCCTACGCCCACGGAAATCGCCGTCGCCGAGGCGTTGGTGAAACAGACGGAAGCCCAGCTTGCCGCTGCCGAACTGGACCTGCGCGACACGGTCATCACCGCACCCTTCGACGCGCTGCTCACCCAGCGCCTTAGAGGCCCCGGCGATTACCTCAACAACGCGCCTTTCACCGAGGTGCTCGAACTGGTGTCGTTGCAGGAGTTGGAGGCGGAGCTGCGGCTCCCGGAGACTTACTTTCTGAAAGTCATACCAGGCAAGACGGAGGCGCGCCTGGGTTCGCCGCTGTTGCCGAACGGCCTGGCGCTGCCCGTGGCACGGCTGCTGGAGGTCATTGATCCGCACTCCGGCTCCTTCGCCTTCCGCGTCCGGATTCCGCGGGCGAGTTGCGGCCAGTTGAAACCCGGCGCCTTCATCCAGGCGCGGGTGCTTCTGGATGGCGCAGCCACCACGGCGATCGTGCCGCAGCGCGCGGTGGTGCGCGCGGAGGGCCAGGCATTCGTATTCGTGGCGCAGGACGGGAAGATGAGCCGGCGGGCGGTCGTGCCCGGCGACGAGCTGACGGAGGGCCTCATCCTCAAGTCCGGGGTGAAGCCCGGCGAGACGCTGGTACTTGGCCCGCCCGGACTGCTTCAGGACGGCGCAGCCTTGCCGGCTTACCTCTTGCCACGCGGCACGCGCAGGACACCTTAAATGCTCATTTCCAACATTGCGATACGCCGCCCGGTCTTCACAGCCATGGTGATGTCTTCCCTGGTCGTCTTCGGCTGGGTTTTCTACCGCGACCTGGGCGTGGACCTGTTTCCACGGGTTGAATTCCCGATCATCACCATTCTGACACGCCTGCCCGGCGCCGACCCGGAAACGATGGAGCTGATGGTCTCGGACCCGATTGAGGAAGCGGTCAATACCATTGACGGGATCAAACACCTGCGTTCCACCTCCACGGACAGCTTCTCGCAGGTGGCGATCGAGTTCGAGCTGGAAAAAAAGGTGGACGTCGCGTTCCAGGAAGTGCAGGCCAAGCTCGGCGCCGTGCGCGCGAACCTGCCGACCGACATTGACGAGCCGGTGATCGAGAAGTTAGACGTGGACGCCCAGCCCATTTTGTCCGTCGTGGTGTCCGCGGAGATGCCGTACAAAGAACTGTCCCATCTCGCTGACAAGTACATCAAGGAGCGCTTGCAGCGCGTCCGCAACGTCGGTTCGGTCAAGCCCGTCGGCCTGCGCAAACGCAAGATCTGGGTGTGGCTGGACCCGGCGCGGCTGCTGCAGCACGGCCTCACGGCGCAGGACGTGACCAAGGCCCTGCGCCGCGAACACGTCGAGGCGCCGGGCGGGCGCGTGGAGACGGGTGCGCAGGAGCTTATCGCCAAAGTCAAGGCCGAGTTCCACAGCGGTGCGGACTTCGACCGCATGGTCGTGGCCTCCCGCAACGGCACGCCCGTCCGTATCCACGACGTAGGGCACACGGAGGACGGACTGGAAGAGGAGCGCAGTTACGCGCAGCTTGACGACAAGCCCTCCATTGCGCTGCTGGTGCGGCGGCAGTCGGGCACCAACACTGTCGCGGTCGCCGAGGGGGTCAAGGCGGAAGTGGCGAAGCTGCAGGCAGAACTGGAGGCCCGCGGCGTGCGCCTGACGATCGCCGAGGACGCGTCGCTGTACATCCAGCACTCAGTGGACGAGGTGAAGTTCCACCTGCTTTTCGGCGGCGGGCTGGCGATCGTAGTCGTGCTGCTCTTCCTGCTGAACTTCCGCAGCACTTTCATCAGCGCACTGGTGCTGCCCACGTCGGTGATCTCGACCTTCATCCTGATGGGCGCGCTGGGTTTCACGCTGAATATGATGACCCTGCTGGGCCTCACCCTGGCCATCGGGCTGCTGATAGACGATGCCATCGTGGTCCAGGAGAACATCTCCCGGCACGTGCAGGAGGGCATGCCGGCGCCCGAGGCCGCGGCCTTCGCCACCAGCGAAATCGGCCTGGCGGTGCTGGCCACGACGCTCTCCGTGGTGGCGGTCTTTCTGCCCGTGGCGTTGATGAAGGGCATCGTCGGCCGGTTCTTCTTCCCCTTTGCGATGACGGTGTCCTTTGCGGTGCTGATCTCGATGTTCGTCTCATTCACTCTGGACCCCACGCTCTCCGCGCGCCTCCTGCGCAAGCGCACCAAGCCCGGGATCGTCTTCGCCACGCTGGAGAGGGGTTTTGAGCTGTTGCAGGACTTCTACCGCGGCGTTTTGCGGCTCTGCCTGCGCCAGCGCCTCGTGGTCGTGCTCGCAGCCGTGGGACTGACGGCGTCGAGCCTGCTGTTCACGCACCGTCTGCACTTCGAATTCGTGCCGATAGAGGACCAAAGCGAGTTCAACGTGAAAGTCCGCGCGCCGCTGGGCGCGCCGCTGGCCCAAACGCGCGCCATATTCGAGCAGGTGCGCGAGCGCTTGCGCAAAGTGCCGGAGGTACACTATGCCTTCTTCACCATTGGCGCGGATGAACTCCAGCGCGTCAACGAGGGCGTCATGTACGTGAAACTGGTGGAAAAGGACCGGCGCACGCGCGGGCAGGCGGAGATCATGGATGCAGTCCGCAAGGAACTCCAGGACGTCAGCGACGCGCGGCTCTCCGTGGAGATTGTGCCGCGCATCAGCGGCGGGGGCATGCGCTTCGCTTTGATCCAGTACGAACTGCGCGGCCCGGACCTCGAGGTGCTCAACGGCCTCGCCGCGCAGCTCATGGACAAGATGCAGAAGGCGGGCGGGTACGTGGACCTGGACACGACCTTCGAGACCGGCAAGCCGGAGGCGCAGGTGCTGGTCAACCGCGAGCGGGCCGCGGAACTGCGCGTCTCCCCGTTGGACATCGGCCAGACAATCCACATGGCCATCGGCGGGTTGGACGTGGCGAAGTTCAAAGCGGAAGGCGACAGGTACGACGTGGCCGTGCGGTGTTATCAGAGTTTCCGGAATAGGACCGAGCGGCTTGAGGACCTGGTCGTGCCCGACAAGGATGGCGGGTTGGTGCAGTTGAGCAACGTGGCCCACGTGGTCACCGCGGGCAGCCCCGTGCAGATCAACCGCTATAACCGCCAGCGCCAGATCACTCTTTTGGCCAACCTGGACAAAACCAAGGTGCTGGGGCCGGCCAAGGCAGAAATTGAGAAGTTCACCAAGGAAATCGGCTTTCCCCCAGGCTACGTCCCAGGCTGGACGGGCTTTGCGGAAGCATTTGAGGAATCCTTCGGCTATCTTTTCTTCACGATGGTCCTTTCAGTGCTCGTGGTCTACATGGTGCTGGCCTCGCAATTCGAGTCGCTGGTCCATCCGTTCACCATCATGTTGTCGCTGCCGCTGGCCATTATCGGCGCCCTGGGCGCTCTGGCGGCGTTCAACCTCACGATCAGCATCTTCTCGATGATGGCCTTCATCTTCCTGCTGGGCCTGGTGACCAAGAACGCGATCCTGTTGATTGACTATACCAACACGCTGCGCCATCGGGACGGGCTGCAACGTGAGGCCGCGCTGCTCCGCGCCGCCCCAGTGCGCCTGCGTCCCATCCTGATGACTTCGCTGACCATGATCTTCGGCATGTTGCCTGTGGCGCTGGGACTGGGCGCGGGAGCGGAAACGCGGCGGCCGATGGCAGTGGCCGTCATTGGCGGGCTGATTTCCTCCACCCTGCTGACGTTGCTGGTAGTGCCCTGTGTCTACTCGCTCTTGGACCAGGGAATGGGGTGGGTGAAGGGACTGTTCGGCAAGCGGCCAAGCGCTGCGGACGGCAAACCAGCGGGGACAGATAGCTAACCTGTCGTTTTCCCCTCCATTGTTTGAAAATCCGGCAGGGGTCACTTTCCTCTTCCTAAGCGGTAACCCCAGTGGTATAGTGGAGTTAGTGAAACAGAGAGGATTTCAGGCTCTGGCATGAAGTTTGTATTCTTGAGGCCAGAGGTGGTCTGTCAGGTAGCTGGAGAGTGGAGAAGAATTGAGGTCCAAGCCATGAGGTCCACTGCCGCGTGTTCCATAGTCGTGGGGTTTGCCTGCTTGCTCGGCGGTGCGGCTGAAAGTGAAGTTCCGTGGGACAAACAGTTCGCGGAAATGGGTTATCACATCCTCTACACGTCCTCGATCAACCTGATCAACGGCTTGCAGCTCACGCAGGAGCAGGCCACGCGCCTGCGGCAGCTTGCCGCCGAGGCCGAGAAGGCCTCCCAGAAGCCGCCGGTGAATAGCGGAACTTTCGGCGCCAAACTCCAGCAAGTCCGCTCCGCCTATCTGGAGGTGGAAGAGCTACTCTTGAAGGGCGAGGAAGTGCCGAAGGATGTAGAGGCCCGCATGGCCGGCGCACGGATGGTTGAGGCGGCGGTGATTCATGCCTCACTGTCCCGCGACCCTTCCAAGCAAGGCTGCGGCAAGTGCCACTCCGATCCTGCAACGCGCGGCCCCAGCGCGAAGCTTGAGGACCGCAATTCCTTCAACCCGTTCGAGCTGGGCGCAGCGCACGCGATCGGACCGTTCGGCGACTTATTTGGTTTTCTCAAGGCCATGGCGAAGGGCAAGGACATCGAACAAATCCTGACGCCCGCGCAACTGGCGGTGGTCGGCGACTTCAGTTGCTGCATTACTCCGCCCAAGAACCTCAAGGATCCGGCGCGCGTGGGACAAGCGTCCGTCAGCGAGGAGAAGCTGAACCTGCTGCGCGGCGCGCGCAAAGTGCCCGAGAGCCTCTGGCCCGTAACCCGAGCCATCCTGCTGATAAAGGCGCAGGACGTCTTTGCCGCCATAAGTCCCGGGATGCCGGAGAGCGAAAAGATCACCCACACCGCCAAGGCCGGAGAGATTCTGGACAAGGCGCGTGCCTTGAGCGACGTGGATTTCGAGCTGCAAAAGGAGGAACTGGCCAAGTCTTGGGATCCCGGCGGGAACAACAAGCCGCGTGCCGTCAACCCGGTCAAGGCGGAGCACCAGGCGGCGACCTTCCTGATGTTGCCAGGCGCCACGCGAGCCTATGACGCGCTGCTAACGAGGCTCAAAAACTCCCAGACCGCCACCACCGCTCAGGTTGATCTCAATACTATCCAAGGCGCGGACAACTGCAAGGATGGACATTGCGCCCTGAAGAACGGCGGAAATATCAAGCCGGGAGAGAAGTGACGGCGCGTGGTTCGTGATTCGTGGTTCGTGGTGCGCGCCACGCACCACGATCCGCGATCCACGATCCACGTGCCCGTCGCCACTTGCCAGTTATCCTCCGCTGCTGTAGTCTCTTCCCGCCACATTAGGCGCGGGGGCAGGAGCGGCGGCATTGGGCAACGAGAATAAGCAGCGAGTATCACTGGGGCGCGAGACAATCCACATCCAGTTCGGCGAACAGGTCATCGTCAGCATCCTGTATAACCACGACGCCAACCCGGTCCATCACAAGCCCGACCACGCGCTCCAGTGGATGCTGGGACTGCTGGCCGCGCAGGGCATCGGGGGCAGCGAAGGCGGGCTGGAAAAGGCCACGCCCGAAGAGCGCACGTACACTCTGGGCAGCCGCCTGCTGGCGCGGCAGGACGTCGTGGTCATGCCCGGCATCGTCCTGGCGGCCATCTGCCACGAACGCTTCGTCCAGCCCGGCGAACAGACCTTGAGCATGACCAGCACGTTCACGTATCCGCTGCTGGTCCCCACCAAGGGCGCGGTCGAAGTGACGGTGGAGGCGTTCGCCGACCCGCAGGGCGCCGGGCCGAAAGCCCCGCCTGCCAGCCGGGCGATACAGATAGAGGCCTTTGGCCCGGGCGTCACCGATTCGCCGGTGCGGTTGCTGAAGATAGACGCGCTGCTTTTGCCGCCGGAGGCCTCGGCGGAACAGGCTTATGAGCACTTCGTCGCTCCGCAGTTCAAGGAGCTGGCGGAACTGGCGGACAAACTGCCTGAGCTGCCGGCGCTCACGCATCCCTCGGGCATCAGCCAGGAGGACCAGCGCAGGTACAGCCGCATTGTCGAGCCCGACGATCCCTCGCTGCCGTCGAACCACGCCGAAGCGCGCGCGCTGCGGCCCATCACCGAGTGCGCCTGGCAGTGCAAGATTCCGCGCGTGCTGACCGAGGTGATTGACCATCTGCGGAACAATGACGTATATCAGCGCGAAGTCCAGGCCTACTACGCGGGTCGCGCGGACGAAGCCGAGCGGCGCGCGGCCATCAAGCGCTACGTGGCCAAGGAACTCAAGTACGGCTGGCTGAAGCCTGAGCACGAGGCCGCGCGCATCGAGGAGCTCGCGCAACTCCGCCAGCACCTCTACGCGCGCCAGCACACCGTTTTCGATCCGCGGCGCTTCCGCGGCTCCGGCGGCGCGACGGCCACGGGCACGCACATTTTCCTCGACCTGCATCTGTGCGACATCCGCCTGCGCCGCAGCGTCCACAGGCTTTACACCCGCGGCCGGCTCCAGGACGACACGGTGTTCATGGGCGAAGCCACGGTCATGGCCCAGCCGCTCGTGACCAAGGAACTGGCCAACTTCCTGTGCGAGGCCAACTATTCGTTCTCGACGCTCAAGCTGTTCGGTTATAAGGCCAGGATTCCGGGGACATGACCCGATTTCCGGCTGTTTGGAAATCGGGATCGTGTCCCCGGAATCCGAGTAGCCTGTCCGGACAGCCTGGAAAGGCTGTCCTACTTGTCATTCTCTTCAAGCCATTTGATTGCCTCGGCGCGCACTTTCTTGACCAGTTCGTGCTCCGCCATGGTCTCTGGAGGGATCACATCACCGCTGATGGCTCCTGACTGGCTGGTCAGCGTTTCGCATTGGCCCAACAATGACGTTTCCGCATGTGTCATTACGGCAAGCCACCATATTGCGCGACGCCGCTCAATCAAATACTCTCCATCAAGCAATGGCAACAAGATCTTGGTGACGCGTACCCGCAATCTGCGGTCGGAAAGTATGTTTTCAATAACCTTGAGGTCTCTAAGGCGAGTAGCTAGTTCACAATGAAGAGCTTGGTCTGGCTTGTCTAGCGCAGCGAGCAGGATCTTAAACCGCACCTTCAAGTCCGGGATAAGGCCAATGGCCGTGATGGCAATTGATCTACGCTCTGGATCGCTGTCGGCAAGGAACTGAGCCCAGTACCGTTCAGCATCTTCAGGTCGTGCCTTCCGGGCCAATGCTGCCAGAGCCACGTCGCGGTCGGGCGAATCCGAGAGCCAAAAACGCGCCAGGTCAGCCAACAGCTCAGGGTGCCCAACACCTGACGCAGTATTGATCAGCTCCCTCAAGAACCCAGACGGGGGCCGAGGTTCGCGTGCCGGGTCGAGAAAGCAGCGGATTTGTTCTGTACTTCCGCCTAGCCCCAGTCCAGTTCCCGCTCCCCACAGAAGCGCACTACTCGCTCCTGGGAATGTGCCATTTGCCAGTCTGTTTACGACGTCCATCGCGCCCGCAGGGTCAGCGTGCAGCAGTCCAATTATGGCCGACTGGGATACTGAAGGATTGCTCGAACTTAGTTCCGCGAAGAGCCTTTCCCGCGCGACCCGCCCGCTTGACAGCGTCTGATAGTACATAAGACGCGCGGTCACGTTCTTTTTCATCGGAGCGAGGATCGCGACCGCAACCTCCCCAACGACAATTGGAGTGTGCTCAACCGTCCACTTGCGCCATCCGGATTGGTCCCCGACCCCCATCAAAGCACAGTGAAGAAACAGCGGAGTAGGAAGCATGATGGCCAACATTAGTGCGGTAACGCAGAGATACCACACGACACCGCGTTTCACACAACGCCGCCGTAGCCAGGGAGCCGCGCAGGCAGCGCGGTCACGCTTCTCCGCCCGCAGCACGCGCCACCACGCCACAACCACGCCCAGTGCACTTGCCAGCACAAACACCGGGACCGAGAATGAAAACAGATTTGTTGGCCACAAGCACAAACACACAGCCGCGGCTTCGAACGCGCACAGCGCCAGTACCACCGTGGGCCAACGGGCACTGTGGCCCCGCCATAACGCGCGCACAGCCAGGATCGCTGACCACACAACCATGGTGAGTGCCGCTGCCATGCCAACAGCAATGGCCGGCATGTACTCGCTATTTACGCCCAGCCAGACCGCCACGCCCAGACCAGCCGCGGCAAAGGCGAACGCGATCCCGTGTACCAGCAAGGCGTCCCGGATGAGCTGCGAGCTGTGTGTCTGCGTTGGCCCGTCCACGGCCACATCTTCACGCTATAATAGAAAGGAACAACCGGAAAAAAGACTTTGGACTTGTGGCTTGAACTTTGCGCCGTCAACTAACCCCTAACACCTCGCCCCTCGCCCCTCGACCCTCGCCCCTCGCCCCTCGCCCTACTTCGCCAGCTTCCTCT
>JBEKKG010000090.1:0-17133 GCA_050010835.1 Planctomycetota bacterium | reverse complement strand
CAGTCGCGCCCTTCATCGTCACGCTGAATTTCGCCCTCACGAACCTGCCTGCGGCCGGCGACGGTTTCATCGCGGCCGCTTCTGGCGCGTTTTATGCGCCTACGGCTTATCAATTCGATGCCACGACGGCGGTTGTTAACGCTTATAATGCGAATAAAGGCACAAACCTGCTGTTCACTAACGGAGCGCAAAAAGGCCAGGTCACCGGGATAGCCGGCACGGCCGGGCAGACAATTAAAGTATCCCCTCCTCTCCCGGGTGCTCCCGCGGCAGCTCCCGCGGCCGATCCCTTTGTCATCAACAACCTGCCGGCCGGTTTGGGTTTCGATCCGGGCACAGGCATAATTTCTGGGACCCCGCTGCCCAACAGTGTGGGCACGTACTTCATCTCCCTCCTGGCCGTCAATGCCACCGGAGCGTCCAATGCCACATTGACCCTGACGATTGCTCCGAAGACCGGTACCCCGCCCGCGATCACGAGTGCTCTCACCGCCACCGTCGCGGAAGGCGCAGCAGCCGGCCCGATATACCAAATAAAGGGGAGCAACACCCCGACAGCTTTCTCCGCCATCCCCATCGCACAGGGCCCGTTGTCGTCGCCCGCCGGCTCGGTGCTGGCCTCGTCTTCCACTACAGGCACGACGGCAAACTGGCCACAGCAATTTAATTTTGTGGCTGCTGGCACTTCGACAACTGCCTTTACGACGAATTCGCCGGTTGCTGGCGCCACCAGCATCACTTTTACGGTTTGCTCGGCGCCCACGGCAGCCAATCTAGGCAAGACCATCGCGCTCAGCAGCGTTGTCGGGACCGGGATCCCGCCAGTCGCACCTTTTACCGTAACACTTGGCGCAGCGCTTACAGTAACACCCGCTGGAGGGGACCAATTCACGGCTGCTGTGCCACCTACGACAACTACATTCGCAACCTCCGCTGTGCTGACCGGCCTCAGCCAGATCCAGTTTACGGGCGGTACGCCCATAGGGATCAATACTGTCACCCCTGGTCTCCCGCCTAACCTGCCTTCACAATACACGGTCACACTTCTCACTCCTCTCGCTGCCGCGCCCGCGGCCGGAGCAACTTTCACGGCCTTCACGCCGCCTCCTACGGCCACGACTTTCAGCACCCTGACGCCGCTGGCCGTTGGCCAGACCATTGTCTTTACGAGCGGGACGCAAATCGGCAAGCAGGTGGGGGTCACCGTGGCAGGATCTCCGGTCACGGTGGCGCCGGCCCTCGCTGCCGCGCCGGCAAGCGGAGACAGTTTTGTCGTCACGCCGCTCCGCTCCGGCGTCGTGCAGCCTACCAATGGCGCGGTGTTGGCCACCTACCCCGTCACCAATAATACCGTCAGTGGCGCCCCCGCGCCGACGACAACTGTCTTTACGACGTTTTCGCCGGTGGCTACCGCGACCAGCATCACTTTTACGACCTGCTCGGCGGCCACGGCGGCCAATCTAAACCAGACCTACACGGTCACCGTCAGCGCGCCTCCGGCTCCTTATACCGTCACAATTACGCCCCCCGCAACATTTGCAATAGCACCCGCCGGGGGAGACCGGTTCACGGCCAATCTGCCACCTACGAAAGCCATTTTCGCCACCAATACGCAGCCGGTTGGCAACGTGATAGAGTTTACCGGCGTCACGGCGGCCAACATAGGCCAGGTCTGCACAATCACCTCTACCCCGACCCAAGGACCCACAGGCCCCATCGCTCCCTATACCATCAATATTACCAGCGCTGCTCTCCCGGCCGCACCCGTACTTAATGATACCTTCATTTTCCCTACTCTTACCGCTCCGACGGCAACGAGCTTTGCCACCAGTATCGCCGGGCAGTTGGCCCCGAAGATGAACATCATGTTCACCAGCGGCACCGACAAAGGGCAGAGCAGCACGATAACCGGCATAGTTGACCAGACCGTGATTGTGTCGCCTGCTTTCTCGGCAGTGCCCGCGGCCACGGACGCCTTCACCGCCAATTCGCTGCCCACCAATTTGCTGCCCGTTGGCGTTGGCCTGGGGTTCGATCCGACAACCGGCATAATCAGTGGGTCGCCGGCCCCGCAGTCGAATGGCGTCTACGACATCCTGATTCAAGCCAGTAATGCCAGCGGCAGCAGCCTCGTGAATACGCTGACATTGACCATTACCCCGCCGGCCCCGCCGGCGACTGTGCCCGCCATCACCAGCGCCTCGACCGCGGTTGCCATCTCCGGGACCTTGTTCCAATACCAGGCTACGGCGACCAACACTCCGACCTCATTCAGCGCCGCGGGACTTCCCGCCGGTTTATCCATTGACCCCGTGTCCGGCCTGATCAGCGGCACACCTAATGTGGCGGTTGCGACCATATATAAGGTCGCCCTCAGTGCGTCCAACGCCTCTGGCACGGGCAGTGCGCGCCTCACGATCACTGTTGAGCCTGTTGCTGTTCCCCCTGTGCTCTTCGCCGGTACAGCGGCCGGGGCCGGCTTCGCCCAAAACATCACCGATAACGCTCCTGTGGCCGCCAAGGGCGCGCTCATCAGCAACCCCAGGAATCTCGCGCTGGATGGGTCGGGCAACGTTTACTTCGATGCCCTGGACTACTACCTGAATCAGAAGATCTACAAATATGCCACCAACCAGCAGCTCAGCGTGGTGGCAGGCCCCGTGTACGTAAACGGTGTCCCGACCAGGCCGGGCGAAGGCGGGCCTGCGCCCTTCGCGCCCTTGAATGGCCTCGGGACGCAAGTCGGCGTGCCCGCGGACAGTTCCTCGGTGCTCATTGCCGATACGCAGCCGCCAACGGGTGCGAGCAGCAACACGATTGTCAGGGTCACCAATGGCGCTCTGGCCACCGTGGCGGGGATCCCCGGGATCGCCGGCAGCGTCAATCCGAATGGCGATCGCACCCAGCTCCAGGCCAATGGCGCGGTCAGTCCGGTCATCAGCCGCGTGGGCCAGCAGGCCAACGCCGTGCTCCTCAAGACGCCGCAAGGTGTTCTGGCCACGAGCGCCACCGGGTTCGTGGTGGCTGACACAGGGAACAGTAAAGTGATGCAAGTTGACGATACAGGGAAGGTTGCCAACGATGTCAACCTGGACTTCGCGCCCAGCTTCCTGGCGCAGCTTGATACAACCAAGAACGTCTTCATTGCCGGCAGCACGGCTGTAACAAACAGCGCGCCGATCATCCTCAGTCCGGCGACGGCCTCGGGCACGGTGGGCCAGCCGTTTACGTATCAGATCGCCTCCGCGGGTGGGGCAACGACTTTCAGCTCGACGAGCATTCTTCCGGGATGGCTTGCCTTCACCTTAGACCCGACCACCGGCTTGACCGACATGCTCACAGGCACGCCTACAATCGGTTCTGATGGCACGTTTACAATCCAGCTTACGGTCGGCAATGTTTCGGGCAATGCGACGGCGCCGCTCACCATCACTATCGCGCCTGGCACCGGGCTGCCCGCAGTTACCAGCGCCCAGATCCCCGCCGTGGAAGGGGTCAAGGTCATTTACCAGATCACAGCGACAAATAACAGCACTCCGCCGGTAGGGTATAATGCCCAGGTGGCCGCACTGGGAGTTGGTGGCCAAGTATCCGACAACCCGCCCCCTACCGCAACAACCTTTGCCACCACGCCTTTGCCCATGCCGGCGGTGGGGAGCACCATAATGTTCACGAGTGGCAAGCAGAGCGGCAGCATCGTTGTGGTAGCCAGCGCCGCTCGCAATGCTGCCTTCCAACAAACGATAACAGTGACCCCGGCGCTTGCGGCAGCACCCGCGGCTGGAGACAGCTTCGTCCCCACGAACGTCGTTCCAGGCGTCGTGGCGGGTCCCCTCTCTGGCGCCGTGCTGGCGGGCACCTCCACCACCTCATTCACCACGAACACTTGGCTGGCCGTCGGGGAGAGTGTCCTCTTTACAGGTCCCGCCGCCTCGCCTAACCTGAACTTGACCAGCACGATTGCCACCGTCACTCCCACGATCACCTTCGGCTTTGCGAGTCCGCCCTTTACCATCACGCTTACTGGCACACTCCCCCTGGCTGCAACGCCCCTGGCGGCGGACACGTTTACGGCGACCCCGCCGGCGAGCACCACAACAACGTTCAGCGTCCCACCGGCAGTCGCAGCCGCACTGGCAGCTAACCGTAACATCTTGTTCACCGGCGGCGCGCAGAAAGGACAGGTCGGCCAGATACTCGGCATCGCCGGGTCAACGGTTACCCTGAAGGCCGCGTTGCCGGCAGGACCAGGGGCCGGAGACACCTTTATCGTCAATGATCTGCCTGCGGGTCTGGGCTTCGATTATACCTCAGGGCTTATCTCTGGCACGTTGGCGTTTGGAACTTACACCGGCGCTCCGAGCTTTGTAAATCTCAGTGCGGCCAATGCCTTGGGCGCCGGCCACGGAATTCTGGAGCTTGATATCAGCAGGGCGGCCCCCGGTGGCACCGTCCAGGCGTCTGCCGGCGGTGCAGTTGCGGCAGTGGCCGCAGGCAACCTTGTAATGGCAGCGACAGCAGGCCAAGCTGTAGTGGCCGGCACAAGCACGACCTCTTTCACCACGAACACCGCTAATCTGGCCGTGGGGATGAACATCCAGTTCGCAAGCGCTGGCGCCAACAATCTTTTGATTCGCACTATCTCTGCTGTCACAGGGCCCGCGCCGTTCACTATCACGCTCAGCACGCCTCTGACCATCACACCGGTCGCTGCCGACACCTTCACGCCGTGGGCAGGCGCTGTAACGGCCGGCATATCAAGTAACGTTTTCACGACGGCCGTTACTGGTCTGGCCGTGGGGATGAACATCCAGTTCACAAGCGGCGCCAACAATCTTTTGATTCGTACTATCACTGCCTATACCGGGGCAGCCGCGCCGTTCACTGTCACGCTCAACAGCGCTCTGACCGCCACACCGGCCGCTGCCGACACCTTCCTTGCGCCGGTAAGCTCGACGACAGTCTTTACCACAGCCGCCACTGGCCTGACCAAGGGCATGAACATCATGTTCACAAGCGGCGCCGACAATGGCTCGGTTGGTACTATCAGTGCCATCACCGGGTCAGCCGCGCCGTTCACTATCACGCTTACCGCCGCTCTGGGGGCAGCCCCGGCCGACAACGACACGTTCAGCGCGCCGGCAAGTACGACAACGAGCTTCACCACGGCTGCCACTGGCTTGGCTCCGGGCATGCTCATCCAGTTCACCGGCCCCGTTAACAACCTTAACGCGGTTGGTACTATAGCTACCGTCACCGGGACAGCCGCGCCGTTCATTATCACCCTCACCGCTCCTCTTGTCACAGCCCCGGCCGCTGCCGACACCTTCAACGCGCCGGTAGCTAACGCTACGACCTTCACCACCGCCACTCCATTGGAAAATGGCACAAAGATTGTGTTTACGAAGAGCGCATCGGGCAACCCGCCGACGGTGAACACGATCGCCGCACCCGTTCCCCCTGCCGTTCCCTGCACCGTCACCATCGCCCCTGGATTCGCCAACCCCATTGTCGCGGGAGACGCTTTTGTCACCGGGGACGTCCCGAAGTTTATCAACATCCCAGCCGCGCTGCCGAGTGGCATGGTGAACGTACCCTATTCTTCCTTCACCGTTCAATTCATTAATGCCCCGACTCTCTTCACGGCCAGCACGGTCGCCACTTTGCCGCCTGGTCTGACGCTCAACACCAGCACCGGCGTTATCAGTGGCACGCCGACTAAGAGCGGGACTTACAACTTCACCATCACCGCGGCGAACCTCTTCGGCCCGGGCTCTAATAACTTTACTTCGACTATCGTTATCAGCCAGGGCGGCTTGCGGCAGATTGATTTGACAGGCACGACGCCCGTGGTGACACCGTTTGGTCCGCCCTTGACCGGTCTCACCGGGATGGCCACCGGCACAAACGGGCTATACGTGTCGGAGAGCAATAAGATCACGCTGATCAACGCTGCCGGAACGCCAGTGTATGTGGCTCAAGACACGAAGAGGCTCTTTGATGCCAGTGCACTCGCCAGCACTATCACGGGCTTGTTCGCCAGTGGCACGACGGTCCGCTATGCCACCAGCGAGGGCGTGATCCGCGAGTACACCGACGGGACTCCTTTGGCTGCACCGGCTGCACTGCCAGTTGTCAAGGCCGGGCGGTTCTTCCTGCTGACCGGCACCGGTGGACCTGCCGTTCAGGTTGGCTTCAACTTCAAGAGCTATACGCCCCTGGGTATGGTAAAAACCTTCCAATTGGTGGGCGATGACGGGGCGCTGCAATACCGCGAGGTGGACTATACCACCAACCCAATCAGCGCCACGGTGCTCGCCGGGGCCGGGAAAAACAACAATCCCGCCCCTACCGGAGAAGGGGTTTCCGCCACCGCGGTCACTATCGGCACGGTGGGTGGCATCGCGGTGGATGCCAAGGGGACGGTCTACTTCTCGGATCAGGGTCTGAACACGATTCGCATGGTGCCGGCGGTACAGAACGCCACTATAACCACCTATGCGGGCGTCCCGAACAGCTCAGGCTACAGTGGCAACGGGCTCCCTGCCAAGAGTTCGCTCCTGAATGGCCCAGCGGGGCTGGCTTTCAGCGCCGCGGGGGAATTGTACTTCTGTGAGAGCTCCAACTGCGTGGTGCGCAAGGTGAGCAATGGGAACGTGGTGCTCGTGGCAGGCATACCGTGCCAGTCAGGCTATGCAGGCGACGGCTACGGTCCAACTATGGCCCTGTTCGAATTCCCGTCAGGCCTTTGCTTCGACCCGCGCGGCGACCTGTTCATCACCGATTCCTCGGCCAACGTGATCCGGGTATTGGATGCCAAGGGCATTATGAACACCGTCGCGGGCATCTCTTACGGACTCGAAGTCTCCCAGGCAGCGGTTCCTGCGCTGGAGTCTGACTTGGGGTACCCCATCGCTATAACCAGGGATGTTGGCGGAAAGCTATACACTGTGGGCGGCAGTTCCTCGAACACAATCATCCGCACGAAAGGTGGGATGTGCCAGGTTGTGGCAGGGATGGACGGTGCAAGTGGCTTCAATGGTGACGGCTTGCCCGGTGTGCAGACGTTGCTCAACCTCAATTACTTCAACCCCATCACTTTCCAGTCCTTCACCAGCTCAGTACTCTTCGTCTCCAATCTTGGACTGGTGTTCACCGATACCGGCAACAACCGCGTGCGCGTCCTCACCAACTTAGCGGACACGACCAACACGCCGCCTACGGCGGTGATCACGGTTACGCCTACCGGCCTCCTCAACCAGGTGCCTTACAAGGTCGTGCTGGACGGGTCGCTCTCCACGGACCCGGACGGCGATATTGTCAGCTATGACTGGGACTTGGGCGATGGTACGACGGCCAGTGGGTCGGTTGTGGACTACACCTACGGCACGCCCAAGACTTACACTGTAACTCTGACTGTAACCGACTCGGCGGGCAATACCAGCAAGGCCACGGCCACGATCATTGCCGCGGTGCAGGTGCTCGGGTCAAAGACCAACGGCAAGGGGGCCTTCAAGGTATCCTTCGTCCCTGCCAAGGCTGGCAAGACCAGCAAGCCCAGCGACGCCTTCTCGCTCTCTATGACAAACGTGGATGCGCTGAAGGGCGCGAAGATTACCAGTGCCGCTACGATCACCATCGGCACGTTCCAGCAGACTCTAAGTGTGGTGGTGGCAGGCAAGGGTGTGGCAACGACTGTGGCAAAGGCTACGCCCGCGGTCAAGCTGACAGTTGACGGCGTGAAGAAGGATGCCTTCAGCCTCACGATCGGCAGCGCCACACTGAAGCCCGCGTTCGATATCTTCGTCGGAGGTCCAAACGGAATCAACACCAACACAGTCGGAGCGAGTACGACCGTGGTTGTCCCAGTAGTCATCTCCTTGAACAACGGGGCGCTGATCCTGGGCGACAACTACCTGTTCGTCTACAAGTCGAAGTACAACTCCGGCGCCACCGGCAAGTTCTCCCAGTAATCGGGAGGGCAGCGCCGGGTCTTTAGTTGAAGGGAAGGGGCCCGTCAAGGGCCCCTTCCTTTTCTGGGAATGGTTCAAAGGCTCAAGCTGTCTGTGGCATTGCCACAGGGCTGCAAGGGGAGGGTTTGACATGGCTGGTACTCTGACGAGACGACTGGCTTGCTGGAAAGCCGGTCTTGCCTTGGGCGCGTTGAGCGTGTGCCTGTCCTGCGCGCAGGCGACGGACATCATCCAAACCATCGCCGGGGGCGGCAGCCTGGAGGGCTACAAACCGGACCAAGCCAACCTGCTTCTGGGCGGGTCGCAGGGATTGGCGGTCAACGCCCTGGGTGAAGTGCTCGTTTCCGACTCAGGGCACCACCAGGTCCTGAAGATCAACCCCACAACGGGCCTCATCACTGTCGTGGCAGGCAATGGCACGGCCTGCTATTTCGGTGACGGGCTTCCGGCCTACAGCGCGGGCCTTCAGAACCCGGGGGCCTTGCTTCTGGACGCCCAAGGCAACCTGTACATCGCAGACCGGGGCAACTTTGTTATCAGGAAAGTGGATGCCTTGAGCGGCCTCATCTCCACAGTGGCCGGCAACGGCCTTTCCACCGGCCAAGTCGTAGGCCCCAATCCGCAGGGCGACGGGGGACAAGCTACTTTGGCAACCTTTGGCGCCCTTGGCGGCATGGCCCTGGACAGTCACGGACACATTATCGTCGCAGACAGTGGGAATGCTTGCGTGCGCCTCTTCACCCTTGGGGGCACCATCAGCACTATCGCCGGCATGCCCGGGAAGAGCGGCTACAGCGGCGATGGTGCCGCCGGCAGCGCCGTTCTTACAGTGAAATTCAGCAATCCCACCGGCGTGGCTGTTGACAAGAGCGACAACATCTTCATTGGCGACAGCGGCAACCGCCGTGTGCGCAGACTGGACACCACCAGCACCGTAATAACCGTCGTGGGCGATGGCACAGGCGGAGGCGCGGGCTTCGGCGGCGACGGCGGCCTGGCCACCGCCGCCCAGGTTGGCTCCCTTGGCGGCCTGACGTTTGACGCTTCGGGGAACTTGCTGATCTCTTGCGTCGGTGCGGGGCGGATCCGGCGTGTGGACCCCACGGGGATCATCGTTACTCTGGCAGGAAATGGCGGGACGGTGATCGGCGACCTGGGGCCTGCGACGGGCGCGTCCCTGTCGTCGCCCCGTGACGTGGCCTTGGACTCGACTGGCAACATCTTCATCTACGATTCCGGCCATGGCCGTGTGCGCCGCGTGGACAAGACGACCGGCTTCATTGACACGGTAATTGGCACGGGCCTGCTGGGCTTTATAGGCGACCGCGGCCCCAACCAGGACGGCGTCCTGGCCGGCCCGCAGGGCGCGGACATGGATGCCTCCGGGAACCTCTACATTGCCGATACCAACGACAACGCCGTGCGGATGGTGTCCCCTGCTGGGACGATTACGACACTGGCCGGCAATGGCACTACCCCGGGCCTTGGCGATGGCGGGCCGGCCTACCTGGGCACGTTGGCTGGCCCGACTGACGTGGCGGTTTTCGGCACTACGCTCTTCATCTGCGATAATGGGAATAACGCCATCCGCAAAGTGAACCTTGCGAACGGAACCATCAGCACCTATGCGCCCATTTCCAGCCCCGTGGCCCTAGTCGTGGATGCGGCGGGCACGCTGTACGTGGCTCACAACAACCAGGTTGACAAAGTGGCCACCGACGGGACTGTGACGCCCTATGTCGGCAGCAGTCCGAAGAACAGCGCCGCGAATCCCAACGGCGACGGCTTGCAGGCGGCCAACTGCCGGCTGAACGGCCCCAGCGGCCTCTTCATCGGGCCCTCGGGAGAACTGTATATCGCCGACACCGGCCACAACCTGGTGCGCCTCATAAGCGCGCCGCCACAGTCACTCACTTCCACCGTGGCCGGCGGCGGCTCGCCGGTTTACCCTTCTGTGGGTGACGGCGGACCTGCAAATCAGGCGCTGCTTTCCAGCCCGATGGGCGTGACGCTCGACTCAACCGGCACGCACCTCATCATTTCCGACACGGGCAACCAGCGTATCCGTGCCGTGGACTTCACGGTTGGTGTCTCCTCCTCGGGCAATATCACCACGATTGCAGGCACTGGCACCGCGGGCTTCAGCGGCGATGGCGATTTGGCGGCGAGCGCTTTAGTCAACAACCCGCAGAAGATTTTCCGCTATGTCCCGGTGCTCGTCCCGGCGCCCGTCCCGACGCTGATCCTTGCGGACACCGGCAATAACCGCATCCGCAAGATTATCACCGCCATTGATGTTAACCTCCCGCAGACTGGCCGAGATCCCGCGAGCCAGCCAAATGCGCTTGGCTTTGCGGCCAAGCTGAGCTTCGCCATTGACAAGAAGACCCAGCAGATGGCCAACGGCAAAGACTCCGTGGCGCTGAAGGCCGCGCTGCCCTTGCCGGCGGGCATAGCCGCGGCAAACCTGAAGATCACCGTGGACATCGTGGACCTGCATCAACAGATCCAGTTGGATGCCAACGGCAAACTGCCGAAGCCGCCCAAAGCCGCCAAGGCTCAGAAGGTGGTCCAGCTCTTCAACTTCACTCTGCCGCAAGGCGAGTTGCCGAGCACCGACAAGTTCAGCCTGGGCTTGAAGGGCACGTCCGTTGCCGGAGGCAAGGCCACAGCGTTTTCCTTTGCGAGCACAGGGACTTTCCGCGAAGAACTTGGCCGTGCAGGGTTCAGCAACGTCACCACGCTGAAGGCAGGGACGAGTTTGCCCCTGCGAGTGAACATCACCCTTGGGACGACCACCTTTACAGGTCTGACGACGGTAGTGTGGAAAGCTACGCAAGACAAGGGTGGAACGGCGCAGTCAGTGAAGAAGTGACCTGGATGGTTTGTGTGCCATACAACAGGACGGACTAAGCGCGCCCGGCGCACGTCCGCGGCAAGGCAAAGGAGGATCGTCTTGATGTACAAGCTGGTTCGCAGGCTTCTGGTTCTCGGTTTCTTCAGCCTGTCTGTGGCTTGGGCCGCGGACTGGCCGCATTTCCTGGGCCCCAATGCCGACGGCATCTCGCCTGAGACGGGCATCAACAAGGACTGGAAAGCCAAGCCGCCGAAAGAACTGTGGCGAATTGAACTGAGCGACGATGGTTACGCGGGACCGTCCGTGGCAGCGGGCAAGCTCTACATCGTTGACCACAAGGGCGCGCAGGACATCGTCCGGGCGGTGGATGTCAGCACGGGGAAGGATGTCTGGGCGTTCTCTTATCCTGACCCAGCCAAGGCCAATTACGGATTCACTCGCGCCACGCCGACTTGGGAGAACGGCAAAGTCTACACCTACAGCCGTTACGGAGTGGCTCACTGCCTGGATGCCGAGAAGGGCGATAAGATATGGTCGCGCGATGTCAAGAGGGAATGCAAAGGCAAGTATGGTGGCTGGGAGTACGCGGGGTCGCCGGTGCTTGACGGCGAAAAGCTGGTTCTGCCCCTGGGCGGGGCCGGCGACGTCGCGGTGCTGAACAAGGCCACAGGCCAAACGGTTTGGACCGGCGGCGGCAACGACGAGGCCGGCTATGCCACGCCCGTGATCGCCAGCCTGGGAGGCAAGAAACAGTACGTCGTCTTCAACGGCCTTGCCCTTGTGGGCGTGGATGGAGAAGCTGCCGGGCCGCCACTGTGGCGTTTCCCCTGGCAGACCCAATACAACGTGAACGCCGCCACACCGCGGGTCATCGAGAGCACGATCTTCATCACCAGCGATTACAACCACGGCTGCGCCTTGATCTCCGTCGCGGACGGCAAAGCAGCAGCGGTGTGGCAGAACGCGAGCCTGGACGCGCACTTCAACACGCCCATCCTTTGCGGCGGATACCTATACGGGATTGGGAACAGGAATGGGCTGCTGTGCCTTGAGCCCAAGACCGGCAAGATGCCTTGGAATCACCCCGGCTTCGAGAAGGGCGGTCTCATTGGCATAGACGGCGTGCTGATCGCGGTCTGCGGCGGGAGTGGCGAGGTCGTAATGGCGAAGATTGACCCGGCTGCATACCAGGAACTGGGACGCATCAAGCCTCTAGGCGGGCAGAGTTGGACCGCTCCTATCGCCGCCGATGGCAAGCTCTACATCCGCAACCGCACGGCGCTGGTGTGCCTGGACCTGAAGTGAGGGGCGAAGGGCGAGGGGCGAGGGGTCGCTCCTACATCTGCAATACAAGGCCATCATACACGGCATGAGAGCCGATCCAGAACCAGACAACAATGTCGTTCTTTTTCAAACCCAATGCCCGCCAGCCCAGTCCCGCGCGCACAGAGTACACGGGCTTGCGCTGGCCGACACGTTTGAACTGGAGACTCGGGTGGCAAGGATTCTGTTTCCAGAGATTGTAGTTCTTGCGAGCAACTTCTTGGACACGCGGAGGCAGCCTCGCGAAACACGCAATGAAGTCTCGCGTGAGGTGGGATTTCACAATTCGTCGAACCCCATTTCCTTTGTTTTGCCGGCACGGAATTCGTTTTCAGCTTTTTCCGCAAGCTTGTCGAGCTTATCTTGCGAGTTTGCGAGCGTCTCGTCCCACCGCATTTCCCAGGCCAGCTCATCGAGCAGTTCCTTGGCAAGTTGGTCCTGCTGCTCTTCGGAGAGCGTTGACGCCCGCTCAAATGCTTTCGTTAGCAGCTTGGTCATTGGCTACCTCCCATCCAGCCCCGTTTATGATACCCTTTTCGGAATCCTGCCGCAAGCCGGCATCCGCACATCCGCGAAGCCGCGCCCTTGCATGCACTCCTTCAATGCCCTCTTTGCCCCGTTGTTTGTGCTCCTTGCTTTTGGCACATCTAAGAGTATGAAATGTATTCTGCAAGGCGCGAAACCGGTTGAAGCGCGGCCCGTGTGCTTGTGGTGCAGGCATCCTACCTGCACCTGGCAGGGCGCTGATTGATAAGGCTGGAGGGGTGCAGGCTGGAAGCCCGCACCACAATTGTCCAAAGCGAGGTGACCCATGGCTGCTGCCCTGAAGACTTTCTCCGTTGACTCTCTCCCCGTCCGCGTTTTCCCCACGACGCGCGAACTGGCCCTGCATGCCGCCCGCGAGGCCAGGGAAATCCTCCGTGCCGCGATCGCCGCGCGCGGCGCCGCGGCCGCGATCCTGGCGTCCGGGAATTCGCAGTTGCAGTTCCTCGAGGAACTGGTGGCGCCGGCCGGCCAGGAACTGGACTGGTCCAGGGTGACGCTTCTGCACATGGACGAGTACCTCGGCATCTCCAACGACCACCCGGCCAGCATCCGGCGCTATTCCGCGGAAGTTCCATTGGGTCGTGGGCGACGCCCTGGAACCGCTCGCCGAATGCGTCCGTTACACCGGCCTGCTCAGGGCCCAGCCCATTGACCTCTGCTGCCTGGGCATCGGCGAAAACGGGCACTTGGCCTTCAACGATCCGGCGGTGGCCGATTTCAACGACTCGCGCCTGGTCAAGATTGTCAAGCTGGACCAGGTTGCCAAACAGCAACAGGTGGGCGAAGGCTATTGGCCGAGCGTTAACGCGATGCCGCAATACGCGCTGACACTCACCATCCCCGCGCTCTGCGCCGTCCACAAGATGCTCTGCATCGTGCCCGAGAAACGCAAGGCGCAAATCGTCAGGAATACCTTGCAGGGGCCCATCAGCACCAGTTGTCCCGCCTCCTGCCTGCGCAAACAAGCCCACTGCACCCTCTTTCTGGACGCCGACTCGGCCAGCCTGATCTGAAACGGCCAGTGGTCAGGTTCTTCGTCGTTGCCTACAGCCGGGAATTCATCACATGCGCCTTCAGTATTGCAGCGGTTGCGGCTTGAGGGTGGACAGTGACACGGCAACCATTCTCGGCGATCGCGTCTACTGCACGGCTTGCGCCCGCAAACTTGCGCCGCAGCCACAGCGCAAAGCGCCGCAATCCCGCGCTCCCCTCCAGACAGCTCCGCGAGCCGCCGCAGCCGGCCAGTCCGCCAGGCGCCAGGCAGGAGACTCCGCGGCCAACGCAGGCGTCAGGAGCAGTTCTTCCTCGCACCTGGTAGTGGCAGCGGGCGTGCTGCTGGCAATGGCAGGCGTGTTCATGCTTGCTTTCAGCAGACAGCGCCCCAAGGTTGCCGAACCTTCAACCAGCGCACGCGCAGCATCCAAGACGCCGCCCGGCGCTCCGCTGGCTCCCCCACTTGGCGAAGCTAGAACAAACCCGGAGGCCCAGCCGTCTCCGCCTGCGGCCCACGACACCAAAGTTCAGGCCCCGGTTGCGGCCGAGCCGCAGACAGCCGGCCCAGATGCGCAGCCCCGCTCGGCCTTCCTGGTTACCGAGATGGAAGATATGCGTGAAAGCTCCGCCCAGCGCGAGTTGGACGGCCTTCTGGAAATGGAGAAGAGCGGGAAGACCAGCCCCTTTGAGCTGCGTGCGCGGTATCAGAGGCTCGTGGCCTCTCGCGGCAGCACTAAGGCCGGGAAGGTTGCCGCGGAGAAGCTCAGGAACTTGCCTGAGTTGCGGACAGAGGCCAACCTGGCCGTGGGCAAGCCTGTGACAGCCTCCAGCCAGCAAGGCGGCCACCCCGCCTCGTGCGCCGTTGATGGGAACATAAGTCTTGACAGCGCCTGGTGGGCGGACCCCTATCCGCAGTGGCTGAAGGTTGATCTGGAGAAAGTGGCCAGCATCGCCACGATCCGCATTTTCCTCTACTGGGGCGATGGCCGTTACTACCAGTACACGCTTGAGGTATCCAAGGACGACAAGGAATGGCGGACCGTTGTGGATCAGAGCGCGAACACCCAACCCTCGACCCCCGAGGGGCACATCTACTCCTTTCCGCCCGCGGACGTGCGCTATGTGCGGGTCAACATGTTGAAAAACAGTGCCAACCCGGGCGTGCACGTTGTGGAGCTACAGATCTTCCCGCCCCAGTGACGTCATTGCGCCAGCTCCACGATGAGGCTCTTCATGGCCGGCTTGGCCCCGCAGTTGATCGTGTAGGTCTCGCCGGGCTTCTGCGCGACGTGGACATCCTTCTTCTCAGCACCGCCTTCGTCCCATAGATAAGTGACTTTCACCGGGCGGAAGCCGCCGTTGGGTTCCTTGTAGTCGGCGTCTATGCGCAGGTCGAAGACGCACGCCGTGTTGCGCTGGCGGCCAACCAGCTTGACTTGCGCCTGCCTGGCGCCGGCAGGCACGTCGGAGCAGGTGAAGTACTTGGTGCAGCCCTTGAAGGGTCCGGCAAGGTCCTCGGTCTTCTTGAACGTCTTGCCCCCATCGAAGGACATTTGCACCTCAAAGCCGTCCTTGGCGTCCCGCGCACGGTAGAAAACGTTCATGCGCACGCGGACAATGTCGCCCGGGGTGTTGAGTGTGTACGTGGCCTCGCCGGCGCCGCTGTCGCCGACGCGCAGGAGCTTGCGGTCCATGCCGTTAATGACTGGGTGGTAGTCGAGATGCGAGACTTGTTTCCCGGCCGCGGCATCGGGATCCACGTTGCCGGCCAGCGTTATGGTGCCTTCCTGCGCGCCGCACGCAAAGGTGAGGGTGTTGGTCCCCGCGGCCAGAGCCGGCAGCGGCGTTTGCGTGTGCTGGATATCGTTGGTGATAGTGAGTGCGTCGAGGCCAGTACCTCTGCCGTTCAAAGTGAACCTCAGGCGGTAATCGTAGCGCAGGTAGACGAACTGCTTGAGGTCCAGCTTCTGCTCGCCGGTCTTGTCTACCTTCGCCACGTCCTTCCAGTCTGAGCCTTGGTTGTCGCTCAAGGCCACCGCGATCGAGCCGCCGTCGGGGACCACGGCCTTCAACGCCGCGGTGCCGGCCAGGTAGACATAGCTGCACGGCATGCGGATGATGAGCACACCCGGTTGGGCCGCATCCTTGACGTGGAGAGCGGGAGCGGCGTTGTCTTCAGCCTGGCAGGCCAGGTTGTCCACCGTCAGCGCGCCGGCTTTGAAAGCGCCGCCGGCCAGCGGCACGTCGTATTCGAGCGTGCCGTTGCCGATGCGGCCGGGTGCGATGTCGCCCAGCTTGGCCTGGAAGCCGAGGCCCTGGCGGTTGTTGAGCAAATCGTCCTTGGCATTCCCGGGGACCATCCAACCCTTGTTGAACCAGTTGCGCGTAAGGCGCTCCCCCTGGCGCAACTGAATGTTAAGCTCGTACCCCATCGCGGGGCCGTACTCGAACTCGGCGGCCTTCTCGTCGCTCCAATCGTACTCCTGCATATTGGACGGCCAACCGTGCCAACCGGCGGCGTTGATGCCGTTCTTGTCGTAGAAGGTGCTGCCGGCGAGCAGTTCGGGGCCTTTCTTCCAGCCTTCGTCCAGCGCGAATTTGCGCAGGGCGTTGTCGTTGCCGCGCAGGCTCTTCCGGTCCGGACTGGCGTCGAACCAGCCGCGGACGGCCTTGCGGAGGTCATCCACGCTGGCGACCTTCCCGTCGGGCCGCAGGAAGTGGTTCATCAGCGAGCCGTCCACCAGATGCCATTCGTTGTCATAGAACACTTCCGGCACGCTGTGCTGGTTGATGATCCTGCCGCGCGCCTGCAAGCCGACGTAGCGGGCGAGGCCCTCAACATTGCTCGACGCGCAGCAGCACTGGCCGTAGCCGTAGACGTGGATGGTCTTCATGGGATCGTGGACGCAGTCGCCGCACTGCAGGAATTCCTTGGGCGGCGACGTCTGGTGGCGGTACTTGACAACCGTCTTCCAGATGGCGATGGCTTTGTCCTGGTCGCTCATGCCGTCCTTGATGTAGGCTTTCTTCCAGTCTTCGAGCGTCGAAACGTCCTCAACCTTGTCCGACACCACTTTGATGTGGCTGACGACGCCCGGCGCCGTCTCGCCCGCGCGGCAAGCGCACGCACACAGCAGCGCCGCGCAAGCCGCCAAGGCAACGAACCTGTTCGATCGGAATCTCATGGCTTGGCCTCCTCAATGAGCTGGTCCGTTAATGAATACACCGCGGGAAGAGGCCTGAGGCTTGAGACGTGAACCTTTGAGCCGCGCGAAATTTTTTCTCCGGCGTTGATGCAAGTCCTTAAACTTCTGGGCAAACTGTTCGGGTGCATGTCAGCAAATGTACCGCGGGCGTCCCGCCCGCTCGTGGCAGGCTGGCAGGGCGCGAGGACGAAGGCGGGCGGGACGCCCGCGGTACGCTCTGGGCCACGCATTTACT
>JBEKKG010000089.1:0-13331 GCA_050010835.1 Planctomycetota bacterium | reverse complement strand
CCTCCCCGGCGAGCATCTCTTCGACGAGCGCGATGAGTTCCGCCGGCAAAACAGCTTTCCTCTGTCCGGGCCAGACCACGGCAGTAGCGAGGAGCTTCCGCTCGTTCACCAGGGCGCCCTCATCCACGCTGCGAAAAGGCGGCGCGCCGGTGAGCGTATGAAACAGGATTGCGCCCAGGCTGTAGATGTCCACGGCGGCCTGGGCGACGGGGCTTTCCGGGAATGGCTTCGAGGGCATGGCTTCGGGCGCCGTGTAAATCAGCGGCTCGAACGGTGGCGCCTCAGCCTCGGCCCACGCGGCGTGTTCGGGCCTCTGGCCCAGGCCTACGCCGGTGATGCGCACATGGTCTTCGCCGAGCAGCACGTCCGCAGGGTGCAAGCGGCCATGATAAAGCTGGTGCAAGGAGGCATAGCGCAAGGCGTTGACGCACTGCAAGGCGCTCAGCAGCGCGCGCGACAAAAGCAAGGGCTCGCCTGGCCGCAAGAGTTTGGCGAGCGCATCGCCGGGCGCGTAGTCCATCAGCAGGACCAGGCGCTCCATCCCCTCCACGCACCCCAGACTCCGTACCAGGCCCTTGTGTTCCAGGACGAAGGTGGACTCGGCCTTCCGCGGCAGTTCGCTGAGGAAGCGCTTTTCACAGCGGGAGCGGCGCAGAATCTTGGCGGCCACGACATCCTGTTCGACGAGGCGGCGGGCCTTGTAGGTGATCCCCTTGGGGCTGCGCCCCAGTTCGTGAAGCAGGCGCAGGCCTTGCACTTCCGGAAAGACTCCGGCTGCGGGGTCCGAAGGTTGTTCGCTCATGCGCTCTGCCCTCCCATCCTGCCCGAGTTTACCACATGGCCTTGCCCAGCCCACCCCTAAAACGTCCTTATGACGGAAGAACAACACGATTTGTGGCAGGAAAATTGCCCTAACTTGGACAGGGGACCTTTTTTTCGGAATTGGGTTTTGCATTTTGGGACAGTGTGGCGCACACTTGTAGCGATATGAGCCAGATTATGTTAACTCTCCCGTGGCCCAAGTACCCGCTGGTGTACGAGATCAACACCCGCCCTTGGCTGGCGGAATTGTCCGCCAAGCAGGGCCGCAGGGTCACCCTGGACAAGGTGCCGACTGACGAGATTGACAAGCTCGTCCGCCTGGGTTTCCATGCAGTGTGGCTGCTGGGCGCCTGGACTACGGGGCGGGAAGCAATCGAGGCGGTAAGCAACCACCCGGAATTGCGGGACAGCTACCGCCAGGCCTTGCCGGATTTCACGCCGGAGGATGTGTGCGGCTCATCTTATGCAGTCACGGCCTATCAAGTGCCGGCACAACATGGCGGTCCGGAAGGGCTGGCCGCTTTCCGGCGCAAGCTGGCGCAGTACGGCTTGCGTCTGATCCTCGATTTCGTGCCTAACCACACCGCGCGGGACCATCGCTTCGTCACGGAACGGCCAGAGGTGTATGTCTGCGGGACAGAGGAGGATTTGGCGCGCGAGCCGCAGGGCTTCTTCAAGACCTCCGCCGCCGTGATCATGGCCCACGGGCGCGATCCGTACTTCCCGCATTGGCCGGATACGGCCCAGGTCAACTACGCGCAGTCCCCGGGCCGCGAGGCCCTGAAGTCCGAACTGCTCAGTGTGGCGGCACAGTGCGACGGCATCCGCTGCGACATGGCCATGCTGGTCTTGCCGGATGTTGTGGAACGGGTTTGGGGCGGGCACTTGGGGGCCAACCCCATCCGCAAGAGCTTTTGGAAAGAGACCCTGGAGGAACTGCGCCAGCACTACCCCAACTGCCTGCTCCTGGCCCAGAGTTACTGGGACATGGAGTGGCGGCTGCAACAGGAGGGCTTCGATTTCACCTGCGACCGCAGGCTGTATGAGCGCCTGCAACAGAACGATTTCCGTGGCGTGCGGCTGCATTTGCAGGCGGAACGCAGCTTCCAGGATCGCAGTGCGCGGTTCACGGAGTTCCATGAATCCGCGCGGGCGCTGAGCGCCTTCGGGCCGGCCCGGTCGCGCAGCGCCGCGGTGGCCACTTTCTTCTGCCCCGGCCTGCGGCTGATCCACGACGGGCAGCTCGAGGGGCGCCGCATCAAACTCCCTGTGCAACTGTGCCGCAGGCCGGCGGAAAGTGAAGACATTGAAACTTATCTGTTCTACGAGAATATCCTGAGTGTGCTGCAAGACCCCATCTTCCAGGAGGGCGTCTTCCAGCAGCGCGAAGTCCACCCCACCGGCTGGGGCGATACGTCCAACGAATCGCTCCTGGCGCTGTCCTGGGGCCCGCCCGCCCACCGCTCCAGCGGGTCGCTCGCGGGTTTCCTGATTGTTGTCAACCTGGGCGGCTCCCGCGCCTACGGCCGCGTGCCATTTCCGGCCGAGGTCTTCAGCGCCGGCAAACCCTATGTCTTCCACGACCGTTTCGACGGCAAGCGCTATGAGCGTGAAGGCGGGGAACTGGTGTGGCCCGGCCTGTACGTGGCCCTCGAAGGCCACCAAGCCCACATCTTCGAGATCTCTACGAAGTAGGCTTTATTCACCGCAGAGGCGCAGAGAGCGCAGAGAACAGCAGAGGAATTAGAGAAAGAAGCTTCAAGTCTATCATCTCACTCTGCGTCCTCTGCGCCTCTGCGGTGAATAGTCCAGGCTAATGCTTATCTCTCAAGCAGCTTGGCGTTGAACTTGGCCTTGGCGGCGGCTTCTTCGGTGAGGTCCTGGAGCAGCTTGTTCTCCTTCTCGCTGATCAGGCGTTGTCTGGTGGCGGTCTTGAGGCCGTCCGTTCCGCGCAGGGCCGTCAGCTTGATTACGTGGAAGCCGAATGGGGTCTCGATGGGGACTGGGGTGCAATCCCCCACCTTCTCCAGGGCATACGCGGCGTCGCTGAAAGCCTGCAGCTCCGGCATCACCCCTTTGTGCGGGAAGAAATCGAGGTCGCCACCTTGGGTCTTGTTGGGGTGGTCGCTGTATTCTTTGGCCAGCTTGGCGAAATCCGCGCCGTTCTTGAGCTTCTTGATAATGTCCTCGGCAGCGGCCTTGGCCTCTTCCTTGGTCCGCGTGACGTCTGCCCAGGCGCGCTCCGCGCCCTTGTACGTGAAGAGGATATGGGAGGCGCGCCGCAGCGCGGCGGAGTCCTTGAATTCGCTTATCGCCTTCGTGATTTCCTCATCGGTGACCGAATCCGCGATCTTCTGTTCCAGCGCCCATTGGGCCCGCCGAAAACTCCGCAACTCCTCGTCCGTGAGGCCCATGTCGGCCAGCAACTGCTCATAGCTGCCGTCCTGCTCTCTTTCCAACTGCATCTGCTTCAACTTCTCGAACTGGGCCTCGAACTTGTCGTTGGCGATTTCCAGCTTGTTGTCGGCGGCGTACTTCTGGAGCATGGCGTTGCGGAAGAGTTGGAACGCAACGAACTTGCGGAAAGCAGTCCGGTGGTCGGGCGTGAGCATAAACCCGGGCTGCCGGCGCCTGCTGGCGGCAATGTAAGCCGCTTCGGCCTTGCCCACGACGCTGAGGCTGATCTTGGTGTCTCCAGACTCCAGGATCACACCGTCTTCCAACTGCCCCAGCGGGATGCGATCAATGATCACGCCCACCGGGTCTATTGGCTCAGCCCCGGGCTGGCTTTCACCGCCCCTCAGTACCGCGGCGCAGGCAAGAGTGGCAATGAGTGCAACAAACTGGGAAGCACTCCGGCACTCAGACATTGCGCAATACTCCTTGGAACCGCGGATGGCCACTGGTGGAAGTAGGACAGCCTTCCCAGGCTGTCCGGACAGGCTGGAAAGCCTGTCCTACCGTTCCACAATTCTCTCCACGAGGCTCTAGTGCCTGAAGCCTAATGCCTATTTCTCGAACAGCTTGGCATTGAACTTGGCCTTGGCGGCGGCTTCTTCGGTGAGTTGCTGGAGCAGCTTGTTCACCTTGTCGCCGATCAGGCGTTGTCTGGTGGCGGTTTTGAGTTCGTCCGTCCCGTGCAGGCCCGTCAGCTTGATTACGTGGAAGCCGAAAGCGGTTTCGATGGGGACTGGGGTGTAATCCCCCACTTTCTCCAGGGCGTACGTGGCATCGCTAAAAGGCTGCACCATCGCCCCTTTATGCGGGAAGAAATTGAGGTCGCCGCCCTGGCTCTTGCTGGGGCAATCGCTGTATTCCTTGGCCAGCTTGGCGAAATCCGCGCCCTCCTTGAGTTTCTTGACAACTTCCTCCGCGGCGGCCTTGGCTTCTTCCTTGGTCCGCGTAACGTCCGCGGGCGCGCGCTCCGCGCCCTTGTACATGAGGAGAATATGGGAGACACGGCGCAGCGCGGCGGTTTCCTTCAGTTCGCTTGTCCCCTTGGCTACATCCTCATCGGTGACAGATTCCTCAATCTTCTGTTCCAGCGCCCATTCGGCCCGCCAAAAAACCCGCAGTTCCTCGTCCGTAAGACCCATGTCGGCCAGCAACTGCTCATAGCTGCTGCCCTGCTCTCTGGCCAACTGCATCTGCTTGAACTTCTCGAACTGGGCCTCGAACTTGTCGTTGGCGATTTCCAGCTTGTTGTCGGCGACGTACTTCTTGAGCGCGGCGTTGCGGAGGAGTTGGAACGCAATGCCCTTGCGGAAAGCAGTCCGGTGGTCGGGCGTGAGCACAAACCCGGGCTGGCGGCGCTTGCTGGCGGCAATGTAAGCCGCTTCGGCCTTGCTCACGGCGCTGAGGCTGATCTTGGTGTCTCCGGACTCCAGGATCACGCCGTCTTCCAACTGCCCCAGCGGGATGCCATCAATGGCCGCGCCCACTGGGTCTTTTTGCCCAGCCTGGGGCTGGCCTTCTCCGCCCCGCAGTGCCGCGGCGCAGGCCAGAATTGCAAAGAACGGAATGAAATGGGCAAAACTCTGGTGGTTGGACATTGCCTGATACTCCCCTTATCCTATCGGTGTTCATCTGTGTTGATCTGTGGCCATTTTCAGTTTCATTTCTCGGCGCCTTGTGGCGGCGGCGCCTGCTCCTTCTTGTTTGACGCGCTCGGGCGGCAGAACTCGCACGGAATCCTGCCGGAAGCTTCCGCCTCCAGCACACTCTCAAAACCGACCGGATCCTTGATGCTGGCCGCGTAGGTACAATCTCGCAAATGGTACACTTTGCTCCGCTTGCCGGAAACTAACGGCGCGCTTTGCGGATCCACAGCCTGGACCTCTTTGGCTGCCAACTCCTGCTGTGGCGCTGCGCCCTGCTTCCGGCAGCCGCAGAACAAGCCTGGCAAAACACCAACTACGAACAGAATCAAGAACCGGCGCATGGTCCTCCCCCCTCTCTCCCCGAAATAACGCTTGTATGATACGCCTTCGTCCCCAAGAATGCAAGGTCAGGGGTTAGGGGCGAGGGGCGAGGGGCGAGTGCCGCGTTGATAAAATGGTGGAACGGTAGGACAGGCTTTCCAGCCTGTCCGGACAGCCTGGAAAGGCTGTCCCACCACCACGATTTGCGCGCGTACCACGGCAAACATGAAACGTGAAACCTCAAAAAGCTCTACGGCTAAGGCAGATTGACAGCACGGTCCTCTGGCATCCTTTCACGCAGATGGCCTGTTATGCGGACGAGTCGCCGCCGCCGCCGCTCATCGTGCGCGCGGAAGGCAACTGGCTGGTGGACCTGGGCGGCAAACGCTACCTGGATGCGAATGCCGGTTACTGGTGCCTGGCGCTGGGCTGCCGGCCTGAGGCGGTCGAACGGGCCGTGCACGCCCAACTGCACAAGTTCGCCCATTCGACGCTGCTGGGCCTGTCGCACCTCCCGGCGCTCAAGCTGGCCGCACGGCTCACGTCCCTGGCCGGGCCGCCGCTGAACCACGTCTTCTTCGCCGATTCCGGCTCGGAAGCAGTGGAGGCGGCGCTGAAGATGGCCTATCAGTTTCAAGTCCACAGCGGCCACCCCGAGCGCTCCGAATTCCTGGCGCTCGGCGCAGCCTACCACGGCGATACTCTCGGGGCTGTGGCGGTGGGAGGAATTGACCTCTTCCACGCCACTTTCAAACCGCTCCTGTTCCGCGTGCGCCGCCTGCCGCCTCCGCACTGTTACCGCTGCCCTTGGCACAGGGCGCCGCGGACCCCCGATACAATCGGGGTTTCCGGTCCGCGCCGTTGCCGCATGGAATGTGCGCAAGAGATGGAACGCCTGATCGCGCGGCACCATGCCAAGCTCGCCGCCGTGGTGATCGAACCCTTCGTCCTCGGTCCGGGCGGCGTGATCCCGCAGCCTGAGGGCTACCTTGAGCGCGTCGTGAGCGCCGCCCGCAGACACGGCGTGCTGCTCATCTTCGATGAAGTGGCCGTAGGCATGGGGCGGCTCGGCACTGTCTTTGCCTTCGAGCAGCTTCAGTGCCGCGGCCACCTCACCCTACCACGGGCCGGCGGGACGCCGGCGCTCCCAGAACCCGCGAGGGGAGAGGAAAACGGCAGATCAACCCCGGACTTGGTCTGCCTCGCAAAAGGACTGACGGCTGGACTGCTGCCGCTTTCGGCGGTGCTGGCCACGGAGCGCGTTTACCGGGCCTTCCTGGGGACCTACGCGCAGCAGCGCACCTTCTTCCACGGCCACACTTTCACCGGCTCAGCGCTCGGCTGCGCAGCCGCTCTGGCGGCGCTGAAGACGCTTGCCGCGCCGGCGTTCCTGCGCAAGCTGCGCGAGAAGACCATCCCGGCCTTCTGGCATGCGCTGGAGCCGTTGCGTGAGCACCCCCACGTGGGCGACTTGCGCGGGCGCGGCCTGATGGCTGGCGTCGAGCTGGTCCAAGACAAGCGCAGCGGACTGGATTACCCGTGGGCTGAGCGCTACGGCCACCGCGTGGTCTTGGCCGCGCGGAAACGCGGGGTGAACACGCGCGCCATCGGAAACATCGTGCTGGCCGTGCCGCCGCTGACCATCAAGCCTGCTGAGATTTCGTTGCTGGGGAAGGTGCTGTACGAGAGCGTGGAGGAAGCAACTTCATAGGAGCGGGAGTCTTTATTGATTGAAGTTGGTGACAGCAAGAGTACAAGGCCCGCATGCTTTCCAGACTTGCCGCGCTGCGCGCCAAACCCACCCATCTGGTCATCGGCTTGATGTCCGGCACCAGCGCGGACGGCGTGGACGCGGCGCTCTGCGAGCTCTCCGGCCAAGGCCGCGGCGGGCTGAAGGTGAATCTGCTCGCCGAGGCTGCGCAAGCTTATCCCGTCACTGTCCGCAGGCGCATCTTAAATGCTTGTCAAGAGGGCGGAGGCAACTCGGCTGATTTGTGCGCTTTGAATTTTCAGATCGCTGAAGTCTTCGCTGCCGCAGCCAACGCTGCGCTTGAAACAGCCGGTCTCGGCAAAGAGGCTGTGGACCTGATCGGCAGCCACGGGCAGACCATTTGGCATATCCCGCCGCGGGGCGGGGACACGGGCGTCCCCGCTTCTACCGGCGCGACGCTGCAATTGGGTGAGCCCGCAGTGATTGCCGAACGCACCGGCATACCCGTGGTCTCCAATTTCCGCACGCGCGACATGGCCGCCGGCGGGCAGGGCGCGCCGCTGGTGCCGCTCGTGGATTATCTGCTCTTCTCCAGCGACACCAGCGCCCGCGTAGTGCTGAATATCGGCGGCATCTCCAATGTGACGTATCTGCCCGCGGGCGGCGGCATGGCGGACGTGCTCGCCTACGACACCGGCCCGGGCAACATGGTCATAGACGAACTGGTTCAACTCATGACCAAGGGGGCACAGCCTTACGACGAGGACGGGGCCATTGCGGCTGCGGGCACGGTCAACGACGTGCTGCTTGAGGTGCTGCTCAAGCATGAGTTCCTCCAGCGCCCGCCGCCCAAGAGCACGGGACGTGAGGAGTTTGGGCGCGCGTACGCCCTCAAGATCCGCAACTGGCGCGGGCGGCGCCGCGGGAAGCTCCCGCCGCGCGACACTGTGGCTACGGCCACACGTTTCACCGCGGTGTCCATCGCCGGGAGTTTGCGGAAGTTCATCCTGCCCAAAGGCCCGCTCGACGAACTGATCGTCTCCGGCGGCGGCGCGCTGAACCCGGTGCTGATGCGGCAGCTTGCCTGCGAGCTGCCCGGCGTGCGCGTCTCAAAGTCGGACTGCTACGGCATTCCAGTGAAGTCCAAAGAGTGCATCGCTTTCGCCATTCTGGCACGCGAGACCATCCTGGGCCGCCCGGGCAACCTGCCCTCGGCCACAGGCGCGGCAGGGCCGCGGATATTGGGCCAATTCACGCCGGTGTGAAGCTTCTCCTGCCACGGATGAACACAGATGGTAACCGTTCATTCCGAGCCGCGACCGTAAGGGAGCGGTGCCATCACTCCCATTTTTCCCATTTGTCCCATAGCGCCTCAAAGAGCGCTCTCCCTGACCGCTTGCTTACGCGCGCGGCTCGGAGACTGAACGGTTACCGGATTTCGAGTTTCGGATTTTCCATTTCCGTTCATCTGCGTTAATCTGCGGCTCCAGTTAGTCAAAACTCGCGAGGGACAAACCATGCCAGGCTACCGCGCACTGAACATCGGCAAGGTGTGCAATGTTGGCCCGGAGTTCCACGGGGCTGCAAAAGACCCGCTGGCGGGCCGCCAGCAGTTCCACGGCCTGCCGTTCCGCATTGGCGGCGAGAGGAAACGTTTCGTCGGGTTCAATGGCGACAAGGGCCTGAAGGAAAGCGTCGCCATCCCGATCAAGGCCAGGGCGCGTTACGTTATCATCGCCCATGCGCTGCTGGAGTCGCTGATCACGGAAGGCGAATTCGTGGGGACGGTCATCGCCGCTTACGTTTTCCGGCTTGCGGACGGGCGGGAGATCAGCGTGCCGGTTCGCGAGCGCTTCGAGATCGGGGCGCTGCCGCTGGAATGGGGAATGCGTCCGTTCCTGTGCGTGCCGGATAAGAAGGACAGCCTGCAACCGCGCTACGAGGGCGCCTACGGCACGCAGGGCTACCGCCAGACTGAAGCCCGCGCAGGCTGGCCGCACACCTTCTACCTGTGGGCCTGGGAGAACCCCGCGCCGGAGGTGCGCATCGAGTCGCTGACCATCCTGCCGCGCAACAGGAAGTTCGTCGTGGGCGGGGTCACGCTGAGTCAACTGGACGAATACCCGTTCTGCACATCCGAGCGCCGGGACGTGAAGATCACTCTGCCGCAAAAAAGCGACGCGGAGAAGCCCTTCAAACTGGAAGTGGAAGTGGACCGCGGCGTGGCCACCTACCCTTACCCTTTGCCTGCTCAGTCCGCCAGACAGTACCTGCGCGATCCGCTGCGCGGCTGGGGCCAGGAGCGGAACCGCAAATCCAGTCCGGTTTACGCGCGCGTCGCCGCCAATCCTTCGGCCACCGTCACGGTGAAAGCAGCCGGCAAGACGCTGGGCCAGGCCAACTGGGCAGAACTGGAGAAGAAACGCCGGATCAGCCGCCCGCGGGTGCAACTTGAGGTCCTCGACGGCGGAAGAAACTGGGTCCACACGACGGTGCTCGACGACCAGAGCGGCCAGGCGACCCCCTGCCGCGTCCATTTCCGCAGCCCCGCGGGCGTGCCCTACCAACCTCATGGGCACCACGACCACGTCAACTCCAACCTCGACAACTGGCACATTGACGTGGGCGGCGACCTGCGGCTGGGCCAGATCAGCTACGCCTACATTGACGGCGCCTGCCAAGGCTGGCTGCCGCGCGGCCAAGTTGTCGTGGACGTGAGCAAAGGCTATGAGTACGAGCCGCTGCGCCAGGTCATCGTCATCGCCCCGGGCCAGCGTGAACTGGTCCTGCGCCTGAAGCGCTGCGCCGACATGAACGCAGCCGGCTGGTTCAGCGGCGACACGCATGTGCATTTCCTGGGCGAGCGCGGGGCGCACCGCGAGGCCCGCGGCGAAGACCTGAATATTGTCAATCTGCTGGCCTCGCAGTGGGGGCACCTCTTCACCAACACGGAGGACTTTACCGGCCGGCCGGCGGTCAGCGGCGACGGCCGGACCATCGTCTATTGCTCGCAGGAGAACCGCCAGCACATCCTCGGGCACATGTCGCTGCTGGGTTTGAAGCAGCACGTCTCGCCCTGGTGCAGCGACGGCCCCGACGAAGCCGAAATGGGCGGCAACATGGAGACCACGCTGGCGCGTTGGGCCGACGCCTGCCACGTGCAAGGCGGCACCGTCATCATCCCCCATATCCCGAACCCCAATGCGGAAGTGGCCGCGCTGGTCGCCACGGGCCGGGCCGACGGCCTGGAAATGACCGGCCACGGGGGCTACGCGCACTTGGAATACTACCGCTACCTCAATTGCGGCTATCGCCTGCCCCTCGCGGGCGGGACGGACAAGATGGACAGCGCCGTTCCGGTGGGCCTGTGCCGCACTTACGTCCGGATTCCGGCCGGCGAGGAATTCAACTACGAGAACTGGTGCCGGAACCTGCGCCTGGGCCGCACGTTCATCAGCAGCGGTCCGCTGCTGCGTTTTTCCGTCAACGGCTGCGGGGCCGGCGAGACACTCGCGCTCTCCGGCAACGGGGGGACCGTTGAGATCGAGGCTGCGGCGGACTCCATCTTCCCCGTCCATGTGCTCCAGATCGTCCAGGAGGGCCGCGTGGTGGCCTCAACGGCGGAGAGCCGGGGAGCGCGGGCCTTGCGCCTGAAGGCTTCCGTCAAGGTGGGCGCCAGTACCTGGTTTGCCGCGCGCTGCGCCGGCCCGAAGTACGAAGCCAAGCGGCACCATGACTGCTGGCGGCGTGGCATCTTCGCACACACTTCTCCGGTCTATGTTGCGGTTGGGCGCGCCTGGGAAATGCTCAACCCGGACACCTGCCAGTACATGTTGACGCTGATTGACGGCAGTCTGGCCTACATCCGCCGCCACGCCCGCCGCGACAGGGACGAAAAACTGGTGACGCATCACCACACGCAGGGCGACCATCTGGCCTTCCTCGAGCAGCCGTTCCATGAGGCCATTGCCGCCCTCCACAAGCGGCTCCACGAGGCGCGCGTGGAGCATTAGCCAAGGATGAACACAGCGCGGTTTGGATTCTTCGTTTCCTTCGGATTTCGGATTTCGGATTTCGGGTTTTCGCGTTAAGCTCTCGCCTCTGATATGGCAAAGAAGAGCGATAGTCCAGCAAGCCCCGCCGCTCTGAAGAGCGCTTACGACCCGTCGTGGCGTTTCTTCAAGATTGGCCTGGCGGCGCTGTTGGCCCTGATAGTGGTGGGCACCGTCGTCTACTATCTGCTGGGTTACTACTACGGCAAGTTCTGGAGCATCCTGGACTGCCTCTTCATGGTGGTGATCACGCTTTCGACCATTGGCTATGGCGACTGGCTGCACATCCAGAAGATCGCCAACAATACCCTGATCCTGTCCTTCACGATGTTTCTGATCCTGGCGGGCATGGGTGTGCCCGCCTTTCTGATCGCCAACGTGACCGCATTGATTGTGGACGGCGTCATCGGCGACACTTTCCGGAGGCGGCGCATGCAGAAGGAGATCGCAAAACTCAGCGGCCACGTGATTGTGTGCGGGGCCGGCGGCACGGGACAGCACTGCATCGAGGAGTTGGTAAAGCTGAACCGCAAGTTCGTGGTCATTGACCAGGATGAGAACAGGCTGCAGGCCTTGCAGCAGTCCGTCGGGGGCTTCCCCTATGTGGTGGGCCGCGCCGAAACCGACGAAATCCTGATCCAGGCCGGCGTCGAGCGTGCCGCGGGGCTGGTCAGCGCCCTGGCCGACGACAAGAACAATCTCTTCATCACGCTCTCCGCGCGCGTGCTCAACGCCGAGTTGCGCATTGTGAGCAAAGGCGTGGACGACCATGTGCGCAGGAAGATGCTCATCGCCGGCGCCAACGCGGTGGTCAGCCCCACGGCCATCGGCGGCCTGCGCATGGTCAGCGAGTTGCTGCGGCCGGCGACGACGGGGTTTCTCGACACCATGTTGCGCCAGCGCACCAACTTCCGCTTCGACGAGCTGGTGGTGGGCCAAGGCAGCGGGCTCGCCGGCAGAACGCTAGCGCAGGCCGACCTGCGCCAGATCGCGGACGTGCTGGTGGTCGCCGCGCGGCATCCAGGCCAGGAGAACTTCATCTACAACCCCAAGGCCGATTTCCTTCTTGAGCCCAACTGCCAGATTGTGGTCCTGGGCCAGGTCTCGGAAGTGGAGCGGCTGCGCCCGCTCTTTGGTGTGGAACCACAGAAGAACATAGATGACCACGGATTGGGGATTGGCTTGTAACCACATTCACGCCAGGCCATGTGCCAGCAGAAAGTCCTTGTCGCGCAGCAGTTGGCCCGCCGCGCCTTCCACCAACACCTGGCCCTCTTCCAGGACGATGGCACGCGAGCACAGCTCGATGGCCAGGTCCAGGTCATGGGTCGCGACCAATAGCGTTCCGCCAATGTTCTTGAGCAGCGCGGCCAACTCCCGCCGGCCGCGGGGATCGAGATGGCTGGTGGGTTCGTCGAGCACCAGGATTTCCGGGCGCAGGGCCAGCACCGTGGCCAGCGCCACTCTGCGCTTCTGCCCCAGGCTGAGATGGAACGCGCTGCGCTTCCCGGCGCCTTCCATGCCCACGCTGCGCAGGCCCTCGCGCACGCGGCCTTCGACTTCCTCAGCGCTCAAATGCAGATTGCGCGGCCCGAAGGCGACGTCCTCGAACACCGTCGGGCAGAAGAGCTGATCGTCCGGGTTCTGGAAAACCAGCCCCACCTTCCGGCGCACGCTCTTCAGGTTCGCGCCCGTGACGGGCAGCCCGGCCACGGCCACGGCGCTGCTCGGCAGGATGCCGTTCAGGTGCAGCAGCAGCGTGGACTTGCCCGCGCCGTTTGCGCCGATCAACGCGACCCGCTCGTCTCGCGCCACCTTGAACGAAACCTCGCGCAGCGCGCACGTGCCATCGGGGTAGGAATACGACAGGCGCTGGACCTCGATAGCCCAATCTGCCTGCGGCCTGCCGTCCTGTAGGGCGGTTTGCGAACCCGCCCCACACTCTCTACCCGTTTCGTACCCGCGTGCCAGCATCGCCAAGTACACGCGCTCGCCGCGTTCGTAGCTGCGCAAGAACAGGGTGCCGAGCATCTGGCCGACGACCTGCGTCTGCCAGAGCCACTGGCCCGCGTAACAGCGCGCGTCGCGGGCACGTTTCATGCGCTGGGCCTCGTCCAACAACACGAACACGTAGCGATAGGCAAAGCTGAGGACCATTATGAAAAGCCGCGGGACGCGCAACCAGGCCAGGCCGCCCAGCAGCGCCGGGAAAGGCGTCGTCGAGGTGAGCAGGATCACCGCCGAAGCGCCGAGCAGAGACTTGGCCAGGATGTTCCAGAAGACCAGCAGCCCCGAGCGCGGCAGGGCCAGGCTGCCGGCCCCGAG
>JBEKKG010000088.1:0-13425 GCA_050010835.1 Planctomycetota bacterium | reverse complement strand
GAGCGCACCTGCCACAGGAACCGTGGCGCCGTGAATGCTGCCCACCGTGACTCCGCCGCCCGATGCGATTGTTGCGTCACCGCTCATGCTCACCGGCGCATACGGACCGCCCGCGCCGGAGGAAACCAGTATCTGCGCGGCAGTCGGCGGTGCGGTCGTGCCCGTACCACCGTTGCCAACGGCCACCGTTCCCGTCACGTTCGACGCCGTGCCGGATATGCTGCCTGTAATCGGGCTGGAGAAGGTCTTCGTGCCGCTGAAAGTCTGAACGCCTTCCAGCATGGCAAAGGTGCCCGTTGCGCCGACATCGGGGATCGTGTTGACAGCGCTCGCCGCCGGTGCAGCAGGCGTCAAGGTGGTGGTGTTATTGTTGGTGCTGTTCCTCAACACCAAGGTGCCAGTCGTGCCCGCTACTCCTGACGTGCCCACAGTCACGTTCGCGCCAGTCGCCGCCAGGGTGGTAACGGAAGGCGTGTTGGACCAGGAAGGCGCGGCGCCCACACCGCCGGAAACCAATACGCTGCCCGCGGCAGCATCGGGATACTTGTTCAATGTGTTCCCCGCCGCTCCTACAAGTAAATCGCCCGTGGTGTACGTGCTCTGCCCAGTTCCGCCGCTGGTGGCCGCCAAAGTAGCAGAGAGGCCGGTGGCTGTGCCGGAAATGTTGCCTGTAATGAGGCTGGAGAAGGTCTTCGCGCCGCTGAACGTCTGCGCGCCTTCCAGCATGGCGAACGTCCCCGTCGCACCGACATCGGGGATCGTGTTGACAGAACTTGCTGCTGGCGCAACGGGAGTCAAGGTGGTGGTGTTTGTGTTGGCGTTGTTCTTCAACACCAAAGTGCCAGTCGTGCCTGCTATTCCTGACGTGCCCACAGTCACGTTCGCGCCAGTCGCCGCCAGCGTGGTTACAGAGGGCGCGCTGGACCAGGCAGGCGCGGCGCCCACACCACCGGAGACCAATACGCTGCCCGCGGCAACGTCGGAATACTTGCTCAATGTGTTCCCCGCCGCTCCTACAAGCAAATCGCCCGTAGTGTAGGAGTTCTGCCCTGTTCCGCCGCTGGTGACCGCCAAAGCAACAGAGAGTCCAGTCGCAGTGCCGGAGATGTTGCCTGTAATGGTGTTGGTGAAGGTCTTCACGCCGCTGAATGTCTGCGTGCCCTCCAGCATGGCAAAAGTGCCTGTAGCGCCGACATCGGGGATCGTGTTGACAGAACTTGCCGCCGGCGCAGCAGGCTGCACGGTAGTGGTGTTACTGTTGGTGTTGTTCTTCAAAACCAATGTACCCGTCGTCGCGAGGGAGGTGCCCACAGTCACGCTCCCGCCAGTCGCCGCCAGCGTGGTCACCGCGGGAATGGCGGTGAAAGCAGGCGCGCCGCCAGTCCCGGCCAGTACGGTCCCCGTCGCTCCAACAGCCGTGGCTGTCGCGGCCCCCGCGCCGCCGGAAAGCATCACGCCATCTGCCGTCAAGCCGCCCGTGCCGCCGTTGGCCGCGGGCAAGACGCCGCTGACGTCCGTTCCAAGAGCGACCGCAGACGAACTCAGCAGGCCGCCCGCAGCGCTGTGCACCAAGCCGGCACCCAAGGCATTGATCGTCACCGCACCCGCCGCCGTGATCTGGATGCGGTTATTGGCGCCGCCGCCCGTGACGAAGTTGAGGCCATTGGCGTCTGTGGTTCCCAGCACTGCCGTGGCCCCGAACGCATTGCCGCTTTGCGCGAAATAGGTGCCCGCAAGGCTCGGGATATCCGCGGCCTGGATCGCCGACATGACGACATTGGCGCCGTTGCCGCGCAGATATTGGCCGCTCGCCACCGCTCCCGCCAAAGCGTTCAGGGCAGCTTGCTGCGTCGCCGCGCCCGTCCCGCCGTTGGCGATAGCCACCGTTCCCGTCACGTTCCCGGCGCTGCCCGTAATGTTCCCCGTGACGCTGGCGGCTGGTATCGTCCCCACCGTCGTGAGGTTCCCGCTGTTGTCCACAACGAACTTGTCCGTCCCGCCCTTCTGCAACTGGACCAGATCGCCGCTGGCACCGGTCTTGTTGATGAAAATGGAGGAATTGGTTGTGGCATCCACTTGCCCCCCTGCGAGGGCTAACGCCACGGCGCCTCCAGCGGCCGTGACGTGGAGCATCCCGGTACCATCAACTGTGATCGTCGTGTTGTCCGCGTACACGACACCCAGGGTCGGCGTGGGATTCCCCACCGCAATCGGCAAGCGCGCAGGGGGCACGGTCCCGCTGCTTATGTTGGCGCCGTTCAGGTTTGTCAGACCGGAGCCGTTGCCGGTGAGCGTGCCGGTGCTGGTGATGTTCGCAACCTTGGCGAGGTTGCCTGTGTTGTCCACAACGAACGCATCCGCCGCATTCTTCTGCAACTGCAAGAGATTGCCTCCCGCGGTCTTGTTGATGAAGACGGATGCGCCGGCGCCGCCGTCCGCTTGCACGCTGCCCGGCGCCAACTGCACGTAGTTGTTCGAACCGCCCGGGAGATCCGCGGCGGCCAAGGCGCGGAAAGACGGGGCCGCGGCGGGACCGCCGGGAGGCCCGGCAAAGACGGTGTTCGCAGCGGCCTGCGCCGCGCCCGTGCCGCCGTTGGCGATGGGCAGGACGCCGGCCACCTTGGCTGTCAGGTCCACCGCGTCGTTCGCCAGCATGGCTGTGGTCACGCCGCCGGGCGAGACTGCGGAGGCCAGCGTGGCCGTCGCGGCATTGCCCGTAACGTTGATCGCGGCCGTGCCCTTGAGGACGCCGGCATCGAGCGTGCCGGCGGCAACTGACGGGTCGTTGAGCGCGGCAATGATGCTGCCGCCGGCGTTCGGCGCGACGCCGGCGACCGTGGCCCAAATTGCGTGGCCATTGCCGTCGCTCTGCAAGACCATGCCGGGTGAGGCAGCCCCGGAGCCTACTTTGGTGTCCGTGACAGCCTCGTCAGCGATCTTAGGGTTCGTCACAGCGCCGTCGGCGAGGATATCGGTCGTCACGGAGCCGTTGGCCAGCGCTGCGGTAACCACGGCTTGCGGAGCTATGGCCGTGCTGGTGATGGCCGCCGGAGCGATGACCCCGCTGCCGGCGGTGATGCTGCCCTGAGGCGGCGCGCCCGAAGCCGCGCTGATGGAAAAAGGCGAGGAAAAGGACGTTACTGTAACCTTTCCGGTCGAAGCCGTGGCCCGTATCATGCAGTTCGCCGAGGCCTGGCCTGCAACAGTAAAGGGCAGGACATTGTGTTTGGCGGCATTCTTGTCAGCGTTGTTAATCGTGCCCAGCAGCGTCCAGTTCGTCCCGTCCGTGGTCAATTCGATCTTCACGGACTTATATTTTGTCTTGGGGTCGAGCCTGACTGTCTGATTTTGACTAACGGCGTACACCTCGCCGCCAGAGGGCGTGACGAAGACAATAGGGACAGTTGCAGCCCCCGCGATCCCGCAAGCGCACAACGAGAACGCAACGAGGCCGGCCAGCGGCCAAGGCAAAGCAACACGCGGTACCATGTTTGCAACCTCCGGAAGAACGGGTCCACAAGTTCCTCAACAAGGCATCTGGGACAAAAACACCCACACCGGACTATACACGATCCACCATGCTCAGAAAGTGCAGAGCCGGTGCAGCGCAGGCTTCATCACCGGACTTGTGCCACGGATAAGCCGCCGCAACGCGGCGGCTTATTCGTGCTACCCGCTGGCACGGATGAGGCCGCGCCAAACAGCCGGCGCGGCCACATCCGTGGCACAAGTCCGGTTAGGCACCCTGTAGCGCAGGGCTCCAGCCTGCACTGTTCGCAGGCAAGATGCTTACGCTACAGGGCCTGTTTCAGTTTGGTTCCATTTGTGGTGCAGGCATCTTGCCTGCGCCCTATCCGCTCCCCGCATTTGCAGGCAAGATGCCTGCACCACAAGCGCTCCCCACGTTCGCAGGCAAGATGCCTGCGCTACAATTCTTGTGCTGCACCCGCTTGACTCGGTTACTCAATCTGGTCTACTATAGAACCTGGAGGCAGCGTTCAGGGGATGCCATGCCGAAGCTGATCATAACCGGGCCGGACAAGATACCGCGCGAGCACATCGTGATTCGCGAGATGACGCTGGGCCGCAACCCGGAGAACGACCTCCAATTGCCCGAGGAGAAGGCTTCGCGCCGCCATTGCCGCTTCCGTCCCGAGGGCGGCAAAGTAACCGTTGAAGACCTGGGCAGTTCCAACGGCACGAAGGTCAACGGCGTCAAGGTCCAGACCTGTGTGCTGAAGGACGGCGATGCCATAGCCATCGGCGCGCACACTATCGTCTTCCGCGACGTGGACGCGGAACTGGTGCTGGCCCCCGGAACTGCGGGAGGGGACAAAGAGCCACCCGCTGGACACGAACTCGCCGGCAGCAGGCCAGTTGGGACGATCCTGGATATTGCAACCGCCGTGCAAGCCGAGGAGAAATCCGGCGAAGGCGGCCCAACCCGGCAGCCGGTTTCGGCCAAGAAGGTGAGTAACGGACTCCCCGCCGGGGCGGTGCGAGCGCCGGAGACGGCGCGCCGCCCGCGCTCGTCAATGGCGTCCCTGTTAGGCGTTACTGTGGCGGCCGCGGTCCTGGTAGGGATCGCGCTGGTGCTGTATCAGCGCCGCGACACGCTCTTCGCTGCACTGCCCGCGCCACCCAAGCCGGCCGACCCGACAGTCCCTCCACCTCCCTTGCCGCCCAAGCGTTCTGCGTCCCAAGCGCGGCCTGACGAGAACAAGGCCGCCGTGCGGCTGCCGCCGAAACCGCCGGAGGACAACGAAGCCAAGAACCAGGCCACAGTTTCTCCAGTCGCCCCTGTTCCTCCAGTTGCCAAGACCCAGGCGGAGGCGGACGCCGACATTGCCGCCGCCTGGACCAAGGCCTTGGCGGAACGGGATCGCGGCATCGCCTCGGGCAATTTCCCCGGCGCGCGCGGGGCCATCAGTTCCTTCCTTGCGGCGCACCCGGGCGGCGAGCCGGGCAAGCGCGCGCAACAGGAATTGGCCGACACCCAGAAGCTCATCGAGGCGGCGCTGGATCTCCAGTTGAAAGACGCTCAAAAGGCCGCGGCGGATAAGAGTTATCGCCTGGCCGTGCAACGCTGCACGCGCCTCGTGGGCTCGGATCCAGCGGGCAAATTCGGCGCCGCGGCGCATGAGCTCATGACGCGCATAGACGAAAGCACTGAGGCGCGCTTTGCCGAGGTCAACGCCAACGCCACAGCCCAGATCCATGCGGGCCAGCTCCACCAGGCCGGCGAAATCCTGGAGCAGGCCCTGGACGAACTCGGCGGCACGAAATGGGCGGAACAGATCTCCGCCAAGCAGTTGCAGGTCCTGATGGCGCGCGCCTTCATGCGGCGTCTGGAAGGCGAGCGCGTGAAGGCGTCCGAGTCCGGGAAGACCCTCGCCGTCTCGCTGCCCGGCAGGAAGATCGCAGGCGTCCTTGGGGATGTCAGCGGGCTGGCGCTGGAAGTCCGGGCCGGTGCGCGCCGCTATCCGGTGCCCCTCAAGGACCTGACGCCGGAGGAAATGCAAAGCGTGTTGAAGCCGCTCAACCTGGCGGAAAACCATGTGGAGCTGGCCTACCTGTGGCTGCTGCTGGAGAAGACCGCGGCGGCGCAGGCCGAGGTTGAGCAGGCGCTGCAGAACCCCCAGCAGGAGGCGGCCGCCATCCGGCTGGTGAGCCTGCTGCCCAATCAGAAGAACCTGCACATCTATGACTTCAGCAAATGGCAGCACCAGAGCGACTGGGACGCGCTGACCGGCAGTTGGTGCACGCAGAACGGGAAGTACGTCCTGGACAGCAGCGACGGCGGCGACACGTGCTTGCGCCCGGCGGCTATCGGGGGGCCTTTTCCGGCCAAGAACGCCCACATCAGCTTTGACTTTGAGTTGAGCAAGCCGGGCCCCGGCTATTTCTTCGCCTTCGAGTTGGGCAGCGAGGAAAACGGCGCCGTCAGCGCGATATTTTCAGAGAAGGGCCTGGCTCTGCACGCGAACCTCGCGGGCGCCATACATGAGCAGGACGAGTGGACTCCAGGCCCGACCCACGTGGACTTCTCGGCCAAAGGCGACACGGTGACCGTGACCGCCAACGGCAAGAAGGCCAAGCCCCTGGACGTGCCCGGCCTGTCAGCCTTGAAAGGCGCCATCACGTTCCGGGTGCGCGAGTCCGGGTGCGCGATCGGCAACGTAATCCTGCGCAACGTGGAATGAGGAACCCTCTCCCCTGGGGGGAGAGGGCCGACGTGAGCGAAGCGAACGCGGGGTGAGGGGGTGACGAGGTGCCTAGAGTGGCCCCCTCACCCGGCGCTAAAGCGCCACCCTCTCCCCACAGGGGAGAGGGAACAACAAAAGACCTCGCGGAGACAGTCGGCCGCTCCGCGAGGTCTTCTTCTTTGAACCCGCTAAATCAGACCGGAACTACTGGTCTCCGTGGCCCTTCTTGTCGTGGCCTTTGGCCTCGTCAATCTTGGTCACTGTGATGCTGGCGCCATCGGCACTGACGTCGCCCTTGGCCTTCACCTTGGCGCCCTTCTTCGCCAGATCCTTGATCTGGGCGATAAGCTCATCGCCGGTGGCAATCACGTTGAGCGACTTGTTCTGATCATGACCCTTGACCTTAAGCACGGCGATAACCTTGGCGTCTCCGCCCGCCGGCGCTTCGCTCAGAGTACCGAATGTGCTGTCGCCTTTTTTGGGGCTATCTGCGTCGGCTGCGAGAGCGAAAGAACACAGCAGGGCCAAACTCAACGGCAGCAGGAATTTAACGCCCTTCATCTAAACCTCCCATTCAAACCCGTTCACCACTTCCCACTCCGGCGTACAGTGGGTCGCGCTGCTGCCGGAAACCTCCCCAGTTTTACGGGACCGGGGAAACACCCGCTTTGTCTATACACCGGCAATTGGTTTTGTGTCGCCGGAATCAGGCATTAGGCGCTTAGCCCGCATTATTCACCGCAGAGACGCAGAGAACAGCAGGAAGAACGGTCAGAATGATTCTGGAAGTCCTTTCCTCACTCTGCGTCCTCTGCGCCTCTGCGGTGAATTTTCCGGGCTAAAGCCTAACGCCTCCTTGGCCAAGACGTTGCTTGAAGTCCTCAATGGTCCGCAGCAGGCCCTCGTGGCGCGGGATGCGGGGTTCCCACCCCAATACCGCCTTGGCCTTGGTGATATCCGGGCGCCGCCTGACGGGGTCGTCCTTGGGGAGCGGTTTGTGGACCATCCCGCTCTTTGCGCCGGTCAGCGCGAGGATCTCATTGGCGAGATCGAGCACCGAGATCTCATCGGGGTTGCCCAAATTGACCGGTACGTCCACCAGCGATTCCATCAGCGCCAGGATGCCCCGCAGCAGGTCGTCCACGTAGCAGTAGCTGCGCGTCTGGCGGCCCTCGCCGTGAATCGTGAGCGGCTCGTTGCGCAACGCAGCGCGGATGAAATTGGGCAGGACGCGGCCATCGTCCAGCCGCATGCGCGGGCCGTAAGTGTTGAAGATGCGCACAATCCGGGTTTCAACCTGGTTTTGCTTGTGGTAGGCCATAGTCAGGGCCTCGGCGAAGCGCTTGGCCTCGTCATACATGGAGCGTTCGCCGATGGGGTTCACGTGCCCCCAATAGTTCTCCACCTGGGGGTGCACTTCGGGATCGCCATAGATTTCACTGGTGGAGGCGTGCAGCAGCCGCGCGTTCTTGGCTTTGGCCAGGCCCAACGCGTTCAGTGTGCCCAACGCACCCACCTTCAGAATGTGCACCGGGTAGCGCGGGAAGTCCAGCGGGCTGGCCGGCGAGGCAAAATGGTAGACCCTGTCCACAGGCCCGGGCACGTGAATATACTGGGTCACGTCGGCAAGCATGAAGCGGAAGGCGCGATTGCTTTCCAGGTGCTTCAGGTTCTCCTTCATACCGGTGATCAAGCTGTCAATGCCCACGACTTCGTGGCCCTGCCCCAAGAGCAGGTCCACTAGGTGCGAACCCAGGAATCCCGCCGCGCCGGTAACCACAACCCGCATGGTCTGGCCCTCCCTCTCCCCCATTGGTATCCTGTCAGCAGCCAATCGTCAATCAGGCTTTGGGCATTAGGTTTGAGGAATTAGGCCTGAGGTAACCGTTCAGTCTCCGAGCCGCGCGCGTAAGCAAGCGGCAGTGTCCGCTCCCTGACGGTCGCGGCTCGGACTGAACGGTTGAGGCTTGAGGCTTGCGCTATGGCCGCTGGTCAATATGTGCGGCGCTTATCGAACAGTCTCTGCAGGCCACTGCTGCTCGGCCTCGGCTTCGTGCCGGACCAGACCTCGTTCTCAAAGATTGACAGAATGCAGAGAAAAACGATCATGATCAGACCCACGAGCAATGAGGCAACCAGGTAATCCATGCCCACCGACTCCTTCTACCCCAAACAGCAGAGTTACCCCTCCCCTCAGGATGCTATTCTTTCGTCCACTTTCAAGCTGAACTTGAGCACATTTTTTGAGCGCATAAGGGTTATGGCCTGTGCGCAGTTTGGGTGCAAAATCCGCATGTTCTATGGTTTCCATCTGATATAATGAGGGATGAGGAGTTCTATATCCGCGGGAGGCGAGCGGGCAGATGGAGATGCACGTGTGATGGGCCAGCAGGATTACGGTGGCAACCAGTTGCCCGGCCGGCGCGGCACGTTGCGCTTGTTCAGTTCAACGCTTCCAGACCTCATCTGCATGCTGATGGACTTGTCCCCCGCCGGATGCCGGGCCGCGGTCAGGTTTCAGTACTTGCCGCAGGACTTGTCCGCGCAATGGCGCTTGGCCTTGGCGCCGCAAAGCAGCATCCGGGTCAGGATTGAAGCGCACCCACAAGCGGGCACGCTCGAACTGGAGGCCCTTTTCGTGCAGATGGTCCAGACCTCCGCCAGCTACGAAATGGAGTTCAAATTTCACAATCTTACGCCGGCGCAGGCGGAGGCGCTCGCGCGGGCGGGTCCTTTCGGCCCAGGCGGCGCCTTGCAGGCTGTTCCGGCGCCACGCCCCGCACCGGCGGCGTTTGCTCCCCCGTCCGGACTGCCACCGCGCGACGAAGCACCCGCAGGGCCGCCCGGTCCTGTGCCTGGGGCGCAACCTTCCAGCCCGACCCGGCAATTCAGACGCATCGGGTCAGTGCTGATCCAGATGGGCAAGTTGACTCCCCAGCAAACGGAGGACGCCGCAGCCCGTGCCCGCGCCACCGGTGAGAAGCTGGGCCAACTGCTGTTGCGCTCAGGGCTGGTCTCTCCCAGCGCTCTGTGCCGGGCTTTGGCCCTGCAGTCCGGCTTGCCCATGACCGATCTCCAAGAGGAGGAGATACCCGAGAAGCTGGCGAAGCTTTTCCCCTACGAGCTGATGGCGCGCCACGAGTTCGTGCCCTTTGATGACGCCGGAGCGTTCATCTGCATCGCGGCTGTCAACGCCTTGCCAGCCCCGGTTGTCAAGGAACTCGAGCAGTTGTGCCATAAGAAACTCGAAGTGTTCCTGGCGCGCGAGGATTTGATACGCAAAGAACTGCAGACGCTCCATGCCCGCCAGGAGAAGTCTTCGCGCCTGCACCTGCGCTATGGCTTCAGCTTGCCGGTCGAATACCAGTTCTGCACACGCTTTGGCGTGCCGGCGGGCCGCCAAGTCTACCAGGGCACAACGCTGAATATCAGCGAGGGCGGACTCCAGGTGGATGGGCCGCCGGTGACCATTGGCGCGCCCTCGGACTTGCTGCGCGTGGGCATGTGCGCCAATCTCGTGATCGAGCCGGGGACGCAACGCGAGTTGAAAACCCTTTGCCGCCTTAAGGCCATCGAGCCACGGGGCGAACGTTGCACGATTCGCCTGGAGATCATTGATGCCTCGGCCGAAACCCGCCGCCACCTGAAGGAAATTTGTCTGCAAGCCCTTCTCGCCCAGGCGAAGCCGCCCCCGGCGCAGACCTGAAGGACAGGCATTAGGCTTTAGGCATTAGGCATTAGGGTTTGCCCCACCCCATGCACCCCCTAGCCTCAAGCCTCAACCCTAATGCCTAAAGCCTAATGCCTGGCTTGCGCCACCAACTTCTCGAAGACTTCCCGCTGATGGGTCAGAGCCGCGACGGGATCGTCAATCTTGCTTGTACACTCCAGAAGCAGCCAGCCCTTGTAGTCCATCCCGACGAACAGGGCGATCAGCTTATCCCAGGGGTAGCCGGGCGAGTCGAGCTCCCGAACATGGGTGGTGGCGCCGAGACGGGGCTTGACCAGGTTGAAATTGTGCTCCAATCCCTCACCCTTAAGGTCATTGGGATTCGAGTTCCAGCAGAGGGCGACGTGGGGATCGTCCGCGATGTCAATGATCTGCTTTATCGTCGGCAGTTCACAGCACTGTCCGTGAATCTCCACACGTATCTGCTGGCCCAGCTCACCGGCAAACTTGCCCACGATGTTGAGACTCTTGCCGATCTGCTCGATGGTCTTCTCATGTGCGACCTCCTTGTGGAAGTCGTTGGGGCGGACTTTCACGCCGCTGGCGCCCAGGTCGCTGCTGAGCTTGAGGAACGCCTTGGTGTCTTCGATGGCCTTGGCCAGCTTGGCCGGGTCCACGTGGTCGAAGCACTCGGCGCTGCCCGGGCCCAGGAGCTTAACGGGGCTGTCGGCAAAGCGCTTCTTGACCTCCTGGCGCTGCGCGGTGGTGAGGCTGAGCTCAACCCCGTGCTTGTGGGTCGTCCGCAACTCCACGGCCAGAACTTTGCTCTCCGTGAGGTACTTGAGAATAGTATCCAGGTCCCAGTCCTTGGCCCAATTGTATGTCACCAACCCGAGGTGCATCTGCGAACCGGGCGGATCAGCGGCCAAAGCGCGTTCCGAATGCGTGAGCGCGCCGGCGGCCAGCGCGGCGCCGGCAGCAGCGGCAGTGGTCTTGGCAAATTTGCGGCGGCCCATCATGAATCCTCCTCCTTAGAATTTTTGCCTGCCTGGCCGTTCAATCCGAGCCGCGACCGTAAGGGAGCGGACATTGCCGCTTGCTTACGCGCGCGGCTCGGAAACTGAGCTGTTACCTGCTTACTTCGCGGCCGGCGGTGCGTCCAGCGCAGGGAACGCAAAAAGCGGCGAGGGGGTGTGCTGCTCGCGCATGATGCGTTCCAGGGCGGCCACGACATCCGCATGGCCGGCGGACAGGTCTTGCTTCTCGCCGACGTCGTCCTTCAAGTTGTAGAGTTCGGTCCGCAGGTTCGGTTGGGCGCCCTTCTGCGGGAGCAATTTCTGGCGGATGCCTTTCCAGTCGCCTTGGCGCACGAACTGCTGCCCGCCATAAGCCGGGAACTCGCGGTAGAGGAACGGCCGCGGCTCCTGCGGCTCGCCGCGCAGAACCGGCGCGAAGCTGATGCCATCCACGTCTTTGGGCGTTGAACCGGCGGCGCCGGCCAGCTCCAGCAGCGTGGGCAGCCAGTCTTCGAAGCCGGTGACACGTTCGGACGTCCCGCCAGGCTGCACATGGCCTTTCCAGCGCACGATGCACGGCTCGCGCACTCCGCCTTCGTAGAGCGAACCCTTCAGCCCGCGCAGCGGTCCGGCGGATTCAAAGAATTCCGAATCCGAGCCCCCCGTGTGATCATAGGTCGGGCCGTTATCCGACGTAAAGACGAAGATCGTGTCCTCTTCGAGGCCCAGTTCCCCCAGCAAAGCCAGCACTCTTCCCGCCTCGCGGTCCATGCGGGTAATCATGGCGGCATAGGTAGCGCGCGGCGTGCGATTGGGGAAGTAGCCCTTGCCGCCGGTATAAGGCGGGTCGGGCCATTTGCCGGCGTATTCGGCCAGCGAGTCGTCCGGGACCTGGAGCGCCAGATGCGGGACCGTCGTGGCCAGATACAAGAAGAAGGGCTTGTCCTTGTTCTCACGGACAAAGCGCAAGGCCTGTTCAGCGATCAGGTCAGGGGTGTAGTCCTGGCCTTTGAAGCTCTCGTAACTGGCGGGCGCGTTCGGGTCCGCGTCCGGCGGCAGCTTCTTGCCCAGGACCATAGCGGGGTTGTGCAACTCGATCCGCTTATCGTTGTCGTACAGGTACGTGGGGTAGTAGTTGTGCGCGTGCCTCTGGCAATTGTAGCCGTAGAAGCGGTCGAAGCCCTGCTTGAGCGGATCACCTTCGGAACCCACGGGCCCCAGTCCCCACTTGCCCACGGCGGCCGTGGCGTAGCCCAGTTGTTTGAGCAGCCTGGCGAGGGTCACAGTGCCGGCGGGCAGCGGCTCTTGCCCTTCCGGCTTGGCTTCGCGGTTGTCGCGGATGAAGGCGTGGCCGGGGTGCTTGCCCGTAAGCAGCACGCAGCGGGACGGCGCGCAAACCGCGTTGCCGGCATAGTGCTGCGTAAAGCGCAGGCCGTCCGCGGCCAGCCGGTCCAGGTTGGGCGTGCGGATCTTCTTCTGGCCGTAGCAGCCCAGTTCCGCATAACCGAGGTCGTCGGCAAGGAAGAAGATGATGTTGGGCTTGCGGGCCTCGGCGGCCCAAGCCGGGACGTGCAGCGCCAGGCACGGGAGCACAGCGGAAAGCAGGCAGGCGCAAAGAGAACGGCAATGTGATTGCATGGGTTTAGACACCCTTCAGTTTCCCATTTTGCGCCAGCCGCGCGAACGCTTCAAGGGACGATCTTATCCCCTCTTCCAGCGGCGTGCACGGGACGCCGGGGAAGGCGCGCCGGATGGCCTCGTCGTCGAGATCGCAGACAAACAGGCCGGCCTGCGCGTTGTCCGCAAGCCCCAAGTCCACTGTGCCGCCCATGCCCAATTCGCCGGCCACGCGCCGCGCCAGTTCGAGGAACTCACGCACCTCAACCGTCCGGCCGCGGATATTGAAGACTCCAAAGCCCGCAAAGGGCTCCAGCGCGCAGAGCGCAAAATGGGCGCCCACGTCCGCGACGTAATGGTAGTTCTCGCGTCCGCAATAGGGCATCCGGTACGGGCACGGGCTGCCGCGGTGCGCGCCCCAGGCGACGGCTTTCAGGGCCGTGGTCGGGGCTGACGTTTTCCCGCGGTCGCGGCCGGGGCCATAGGTCGTGTTGAGCCGCAGGCAGACGGTGGGCACGCCGGTCTTCTCCTGGAACTGGCGTGCCAGATGTTCTCCGGCAACTTTCCAGACGCCGTAGAGGTTGGGCGGGGCCAGCGCATCCGTTTCCTTCACAGTGGCGCCGGGATACAGGCTGCGCTTGCCGTACACAGCGGCCGAACTGGCAAACACAACGCGCTCCAATGCCCCTGCTGAAGCCAGCTCCGCCGCCGCACTGAGGAGTTGCAGCGTGCCGCCCACGTTGATCTCCATGCCGCGGCCCGGATAGGCATCGCAATCCGGAGTCTGGAACGCCGCCAAGTGGACGATGTGAGTGGGGCGCTGCGCATGCAGCAGCGTGCGGAGCACCGCCGGGTCCGCAATGTCGCCCCGCAGCAGTTTGATCCGCTTGTCCAGGCCCTGGGGAAACCAAAGGTC
>JBEKKG010000087.1:0-13482 GCA_050010835.1 Planctomycetota bacterium | reverse complement strand
GCTGCTGCGGCGGCGCTGGCCGTCTACCTCGACGTGGCCTTGCAGCGGCGCCAGCACACCGGCCATGATGGCCATGAGCGTGCTCTTGCCCACGCCGTTGGGACCCATCAGTGCCAGCAGTTCGCCGCTGCCGGCCTCCAGGTTTATCCCGCGCAGTATCGGGCGAATGCCGAAGTGGTGGGAGACGTTGCAGACCTTGATCATCTGGCAGCCTGAGCCTCGTGCGGACCGGGGCGGATTGTATTTTCCGGCTGGGGCGCTGTCCAGTGCCGTGTTGAACTAATGCTGCGCCCGCCGCGCGGCCAGGCGCTGCAACCAGAAGGCCAGCCACAACGGCAGCGGCGCAAGCAACTCCAGCACGCACGAGACGCGGAATCCGGCCGCGGCGCCGCCGTGGTCGAGCATGTAGCCGAACAATTTGTTGCCCAGGATCCCCCCGCAGCCGAAGACCACCGACGAGAACAGCGCCCAGCCGGTGGCGCGCTGCCGTTCGGGCACAGTCTGCTCCAGATACCCCAGCGAACCGACATAGAACGCGCCAAAACTCAGGCCGTGGAAGAGCTGCGTGACTGCCAGCACCGGTCCGCTGGAGGCGGTTGAGACCACGTACCAGCGCAGCGACGTGCCCACGAAGGCCAGGGTCAGCAGCGCGAACAGCGGCAGGCGGCGCAGCAGCGCCCGGAACGTCCACATCACGGAGATCTCAGCGCAGACCCCGAGGGTCAGGCCCCAGCCGACGTATTGCGGGGGCACCCCCAGCTTGTCCAGGTGGATGGCGAATGAGAAATAGTAGCTTTGCATCGCGGTCCAATGGATGAGCCCCGCGCCCAGGAACGCCAGCAACCGTGGCTGGGCCAGCAGGCTGCGGACATCCGCCAGCCGCGGCGCCTGGCGGGGGCCGGCAACCTGCACCGGACGAAGGAACTGTGCGAAAACGGCGTAAAGGACCAGCGCGCCGGCCGCGAACACAACCGTGTATTTCCGGTCCAGGCCGGCACGGAGCAGATACGCAAAGCCCAGCGAGCTGAGGATGAAGCCGACGGAGCCCCAGAGCCGCAAGCGGCCGTAATGAGTCCCCAGGCGCTGGGCCTCAGATAGGGCGAGCGTATCGGTGAGCGACTGCACGGCCGGGGCGGACAGAGCGTAGAGGGCATAGACCGCGGCCACTGCCGTGAAGCCCGTCAGGCCCAGCAGGGGCAGAAAAGCCAGCGCGGCCCCGGCGGCGGCGAGTTTGAGCACGCTGGCCGGCCTGCCAGTGCGATCGGCCATGTAGCCCCAGCAGGGCAGCACGAAGATCGTCAGCAGCGGCAACAGCGCAGTCACCGTCGAGACCTGCGCGCCGGAGAAGCGCAGACTGTAGAAGTACGGCGGCAAATAGGGAATGAGGATGCCTTGGGCGAGAAACAAAAGAAAGTAGAACACCGCGATCTGCACGCTCCCGGCTATCCTACCGCGGCACGGCTGCGAGGTGAAGTCCCGGCAGGAGTGTTTGCAGCGAATTCTTGACCCGCATTACTAGCCCGGATTTTTCAACACAGAGGACACAGAGGAACGCAGAGGGGTTGGCACGAAAGGATTTGCTGTTGTTTACAACGTTTTTCCCTCTGCGTCCTTTGCGCCCTCTGTGTTGAGTGAGTGGTGAGAAATGCGGGCTGGCGGATTTGTCGTATCGTTCTGCGCCATGCCGCACTATGCTGAATGCAACATGAACAGGCATGTGGAGGCCAACGCCATGAAGAACGTGTGCAATCCGCTGGTAATCTTGTGCAGCCTTGCGGCACTGGCAGCGAGTCTGTGTGCCGGAGAGAAGCTGGCCTATGTGGATTTGGTCAAGCATTTGACGGACCTGGAGCGCATCGCCGTGCTGCCTGTCCCGGGAGAAGCAGGCGCGCAGGCGTCGAGCTACGATCGCGCCAGCAAGTACGATGAGGCCACCGGCAAGTACGTCCACTGGGACGCCAATGCGGACGGCAGCGGCATCATCCGCAAGGAAGGGGACGTTTCGGTGTTGGCCGAAATAGAGGGGCCGGGCTGCATTCGGCGCACTTGGTCTGCCACTCCGGGCAAAGGCCACGTAAAGATCTACCTGGACGGCGCCGCGGAGCCGACGGTGGACCTGGCCTTCGAGGACTATTTCAGCCGGAAGATCGAGCCGTTCACCTGCCCTGCGCTGGTATACAAAACGGCCGCCAACGGGTTCGACAATTTCGTGCCCATGCCATTCCAGAAGTCCTGCAAAATTGTCGCGGACAAAGGCTGGGGCAACTACTATCACTTCACGTACTCCAGGTTTCCGAAAGACACGGTGGTGCCCACGTTTGCGATGAAGCTCGCGCCCGAAGACCTGGCGGCGCTTCAGGCCGCCGATAACACGCTCAGCAAAGGACTGGGCTCCGATCCCGCCGGGGCGCGCCCGGGGCAGGAGACCGTCGCCGCAGCCGCGACAGTGGCTCCGGGGCAAACCGCGGCGCTGGCCAAAGTGAGCGGGCCGCGCGCCATCACCGCCCTGACCGTGAAGCTGGACCCTGCAAGCCTGGGCGACGCTGAAACGGCGTTGCGCGCGGTCTCGTTGAGCATCCGCTGGGACGGCGAAACGGCGCCGAGCGTCTGGACGCCGCTGGGCGATTTCTTCGGCACGGCGCCGGGCATCAACAAATACACGTCGCTGCTGCTGGGCATGACGGACAGCGCGTGCTACTCGTACTGGTACATGCCGTTCGCCTCGGAAGCGCTCATCGAAATCAAGAACGACGGCGCAGCGCCCGTGAAACTCGACGCAACCGTCGTTCACGCTCCGCTGACGCGCCCCGTGGAAGCGCTCGGCCGCTTTCACGCCAAATGGCACCGCGACGCGCTGCCCCCCGCCGAACCGGAGCGCGCCATTGACTGGACGATGCTGAAGACGGCCGGCCGCGGGCGCTTTTGCGGCGTCATGCTGCACGTCTGGAATCCCTGCGGCGACTGGTGGGGCGAGGGTGACGAGAAGTTCTTCGTGGACGGCGAGAAGTTCCCCTCCACGTTCGGCACCGGTTCGGAGGACTACTTCGGCTATGCGTGGAGCAGCGGGAAACTGTTCTACCAGGCCCTGCACAACCAGACGCGCAATCAAGGCGACAACGTCGGCCATATCTCCGTGAACCGCTGGCAGATCGCCGACAGCGTGCCGTTCCAAACGAGTTTTGAAGGCTGTATCGAAAAGTACTTCCTCAACAAGCGGCCCACGCAGTACGCCTGCACAGTCTATTGGTATCAGGCGCCCGGCGGCAACGACCCCTACCAGCCGCTGCCAGTGAATGAGCGCGTAGACTACTGCACCAAGCCCTACTGTGTCGAAGGCGCGCTGGAAGGCGAGTTCCTCAAGGTCCTCACGAAGTCCGCCGGCAACGTCAGACGCCAGGACATGTCCTCATATAATACCGGGCAGTGGGGCTACGGGCAGCAGTTGCTCTGGGGCGGCGCCAAGGTGGGCGACAAACTCACGCTGGCCGTGCCGGTCAAAGACGCGGGGCGTTACGAAATCAGCGCGCAATTCACCAAGGCGAACGATTACGGAATCGTGCAGGCCTGGTGGGACGACGAGAAACTCGGCGAGCCGCTCGATTGCTTCAACCCTGAAGTCATCCCCAGCGGAGCCGTGAAACTCGGCGCCCGCGAGGTGAGCGCCGGCGCCCACAAACTGACGCTGGAGGTCACCGGCGCGAATGAGAAGTCGCGCGGCAAGCTGGTTGGCCTGGACTACATTCTGCTTGCGCCGCAGAAGTAGCCGACGCAGCCGCGACACTTTGGGAAGGACGATGCTCCCTCACGGTTGCGGCCCGGACCGAGCGGCTTCGAAATGCCTAGCCCGACATTTCGAAAACGCATTGCAGCAAGTCAAATAGCGGGGCCAACTCGTCGCCGCTCTGCTCGTCCTCAAGCCCGAAATGCTTGGCGGCCCGTGAATCCTCGTAGACGAAGCGGGCATTGCTGCACCACGGCTCGGCGCCCCCGGACCGGACGCGCTCTATGTCCTGCGCACAGTAACGCGCCCTGCGGTAACGGCAGCGGCGGTCCTTCTGCAACATGGTTTCCAGGATGCGCTGGTAAGCGCCAAGTTTCGCGCGCCTTTCGAGGGGCGCGGAAAACCCCAACGGCGGCAAGGGGTCGCTCAGCTTGCTGCGCACCACCGCGGCTGCCGTGCCGCCGCTATAAGGCGGGCGCCCGGAAAGCAGCTCATAGAAAAGGCAGCCCAGCGAGTAAATGTCCGAGCGCTCATCGGTCTGGCGGCCTTCGACTTGTTCAGGCGACATGTAAGCCGGCGTGCCCAGGCACTCGCTGGCATGGAAGCCCAGACTGATGGTGCGTTCGCCGCTGATCTGTTCGAGGTATTGGTACGACGCCGCGGGATCGAAGAGGGGCTTGAAACGGAACTTGTTCAGGGCCTGCTCGTCTATGGCCAGCAGCAGTTCCCCAATAAAGCGTTGCGCCTGGGCTGAAGATCTCTCCGTCTCGTACTGGCGGAGTATCTGTTTGGTGATGCTGTCACAGGCCATCTGGAATTCATTGGGAGTCAAGACCGGGTTCGCCAGCGGCTCGCCGACGTCCTTTATCAGGCCCATGTCCGACAGCAAGTAGCGCGGCTGGGGACCGGAGCTATCAACCAGGATATTCTCCGGTTTTACGTCGCGATGCACCAGGCCCTGGTTGTGGGCATAGGCCAGGCCGGAGCAAACCGCCAGAACGATCTCCGCCGCGCCGTCCGGGTCCATGCCCTGGCCCTTCACCATGCGGCTGCGCAGGTCTCCGCCACTGACGAATTCCATGCGCTGGAAAAGAATCCCCTCGCGGAAGTCCGCTTCGAAAGCCCGCACAATGTTTGGGTGGTTGAGCAGCGCTGCACAAGCGCTCTCGACCACGAACCGTGCGACGTATTCCCGCTCGCGGCAGACCTCCGGCAAAAGGACCTTCAAGGCCTGGATGCGCGGCTGGTCCTGTCTTGGGCGACCACTTGGATATGACCCCGCCGGCGTTTCCTTCAAGGCCTGGATGCGCGGCTGATCCTGTCCCTCGCCCAGCCACTCGACCTCGTACACCTGCCCCATGCCCCCACGGCCTATAAAACGGATGATCTTGCAGCCGGCAATCGTTTCGCCGGGCCGGAACTGCCGGCCTTTATCGGTCTCCATCAGACGTTCGTCATAGCGCGGGGTGCGGCTGAGAATCGCGGTCACGCCCTTGCTTCCGGTGCGGTTCGTGACCCTGAGGAGCGTTGACGCCAAGCCCCGTGTATCGCCGGCCTGCCTGGCTGCCCCGGCAGCAAGCCCGTTCAGGGAGGTCACTGGGGCCGAGTCAGCGCCGGAGCGCGGCGCTTGAGCCGTCTGCAGCAAGTCCCCCTGAACCGTCGTTAGAGGACCCGTCACAGAGCGCTCGGGTTCTTTCTTCCCGGTGCGCAAGGCCGCCGCCTGGCCGGAAAGCGTAGCGGTCTCAGCTAAGTTTTGCCCGGTAAACAGTCCGGTAAGGCAAGCGGGACACAACTTAACGTGGTCGAGTTTGGACTGCGGAGCAAAGGCACGCCCACAGAACTCGCATAGCACCTCAATGGTCTCATTTCGATCCGAGTCCATGGGTGCATACATATACTGCGTGCGGCTGAAAAGCCAGCTTCTCTTGTGAAAACACAGGGGCAGGGGTGCATGCTCCTCCCATTGTGGTGCAGGCTTTCAGCCTGCACCACAAGTGCAGGCAAATCGCATTGCCGCTTGCCCGGTTCGGCTCTCCGTTTACACTCCCCGGTACGCTCGGCTCGGACTGGACGCTCGTGCGTGAGGACCATGCCGGCTTGAGAGTTCGGCTTCCAACAAATCAGGGAGAAGATATGACAGTTCCGCGACCCCGGCTGGAAGAGCGCATCCCGCTTGCGAATGAAGCCCTCAAGCTCGACTTCGACCCACGCACATCGGACACGATGTATAACTACGTTTGGGTCCGCCGGCTCGGCACGGGCGCCTGGGAGCGGCTGCACAACTTCGGCGTGGACGTGCGCGTGCGCCAGGCGGGCAAACAGTTGGACGAATTGCCCGGCGGCATCATCAACGCTGTGGGCTTATGCCTGGACATTCGGCGGCAGGGCCACCGGGCGACGGTCCGGTATCCCAATCCGCTCATCCAGTACCGCCAGTTCGACGACAAGATCGGCAGCCCGGAGCTCGTGCGCAAGTACCCGGACTTCAGCCGCGGCGAATTGCCTGCCTTGGTTCATGCCGACGCCGAGGTGGAGTTCGTCTACGCTCTCGACCCCGTGCGGCCCGCGTTCACAATCCAGGGACGGGTAATCTCCGGGCAGATTTCGGACATCACCTACATCATTGATGCGCTCTGGACGGACAACCAGGCCTGCCCCACGCATGAATACGCCGAAGGCTTTCCGGAGTTCGACATCAGCAGGCCTGAGGGCGTCTACTGCAAGAACTTCGAGGCGGAGAACGTGGCCTTTGCCATCTTCTACCGGCACGACGGCAATGGCGTCCCGTTCGCCCTGCTGCCGCTGGAGCCCACACGCGGCGGGTTCTGCAATTTCTATGACAACTGGAAGTGCGACTACGACTTCCACACGTGCTCCTGCAACCAGGCTTACATCCCCCAGCGGCCTTGCATCACCGGCTCCAATGACGCCGGCTATCTCACGAATCCCCAAAGCGACGGCCGGCTGCCAGGTGTGCGCGTGGCATTCTTCCCGGAACTGAGCTATCTGCGCGGGGGCTACGCCCACGAGCTGCGCGGCCGAATCGTGGAAGCGATTCGGACACAGTATTGGGATACCGTGCAGTCCTGGGATCGCCACGGCAAGAACCTGCCGCCGCGGGTGACGCTGAGCGGATTTCTGACGAGGTAACGGCCCGGGAATGATAACATGGCTCGGATTCCATTGTTCGCCCTGATGTTTGCAAGCGCACTGGCTTATGCCGCGGAGCAGAAGGTGCTCACCGTCAAGACCGGCCCGCTGGAAGTCCGCTTCGACGCCGCAGGGCATGGCGGCATTCGCTTCTTGTCCGCCGGCGCAAAGACCCTTGTCGCCGACAACAGCGCGCCTCCGCTCTTCGGAACCTTGCTGCAAAGCAAGAGCTACGATGGCTTCCGGGACTTTGTGGAGGATGCGCGCTTCATTGAGGGCGTTTACGAACGCCTGTCGTTCAGCTCACGCCAGGAGAACGATACGTACACGGTTGCTTCCGAAGGCAAGTTGGCCTGGCCCGGCAACGACGCGATTCGCGCGCGGTTCGTCTGGACCCTCCACAACGGCAGCACGCTCATCCGGACATCGGTCCAACTGCGGCCCGAAGGCACGTTCGCGCAACGCTTCGTGCGCGAGCTGGGGCTGCAATTGCCCACGGACTTGAACTTGCGCAAACGTGTCGTGCAGGGCGGCGACCAGGGCTGGCAGTTCGATACCCGGCATTTCTACCAGTACCATCTGGACACGACGCAGCACCTGCTGCCTGAGCCGGAGCACAACTGGTGGCGCTTGTTCATGGTTGAGCAGGACAGTCCGCTGCATTTCCGGGCGTGGCGCGCCGAGAGCAATTCCACTGCGGCCCTCACCGTGCAGCACGGGCAGCAGGCGGCGGGCTGGATCTCCGAGTATGACGAACAGGGCGGACTCCTGTGCGCCTACCGCGACCTGGCCAAGCGGGCGCCGAAGGCGCTCTGCATTGACGCCGCTGCGGGCGGCCGCGCACGGGTCCTGCTGCACGCCGCCGTTTGGCGAGCGCTGGCCCCTGGAAGCGCGGAGGCCGAGGCGTCGCTCTGGAAAGAGCCGCACCTTGTGGACTGGGTGGCGCAAACAACCGTAGGTCAGGCTTTCCAGCCTGACCGTCAGGCTGGAAAGCCTGACCTACAGCCGCAGCGGCTGCTGGCCAAAGAGTGGGGAGTCGAGACGCTCCCCAGCGACCCGCCGGCCAGGCCGAAGATCGTGGACCCGGAATTGTGGAATGCGCCTGCCGCGCCGGACAGCCTCGCGCCGGTGGTGAGCGGCGGGCTGCCTTTGCCCAAGGGCAGCCTGCTCAAGGCAGAGGCGGTGCGTCTTTGGCAGAACGAGCGCCCGGTTGCGCTTCAAACCAAACCGCTCGCCTACTGGCCGGATCAGAGCATCAAGTGGCTGCTGCTCATCTTCCCGCTCAGGAGCGAGAAGCCGGCGGCAGCGCAACCCAAGCGTCCCCAACATGGGGAACTGCTGCCGTTCCAGGTCACGCTGCGCAGCTCCGGCCCGGACAAGTTCGTGCTCGAATACGGCAAGGGCACGGAACCCGGCGCGCCCGGCGAACCGCTCGCCAAGGAACTCAACGGCAACGTCGAGGTGAATACCGGGCCGTTGCGTATGACCTTGGCGAAGGGCGAGAAATGGCTGCGCCAGGTTTCGCTGAACGGCAAGGCGGTGTTGCGCGAGCCGGTGCAACCCCTGGCCTTCGCCGACTTCCTGCGGCCGGAGGGAACCTATCCCGTAAACACTGCTCATCCCAGCGGCACGCCCGATCCCGGGCCTGTGAACATCGAGTCCCTGGTTCTGGAAGAGAGCGGCCCGCTGCGTGCGACGGTGCGGCTGGAAGGTTACGCAACCGCGAAGGAGCCGGCGCGCATCATCCTCAGGTTCGAAGCCTGCGCCGGCCGCTCCAGCGTGCGGCTCTTCCATACCATTGAGTTTCTGCAGAAGGACCCGCGCAAGACGTTCCTGCGCTCCATGGGTTTGCGGTTGCCTCTGGCCCTCAATCCAGCCGGCACGCTCAGCGATTACGGCGGGCAGGAAGGGCCCCAGGCCGTCCCCAAGTCGTACCGGACGGGCCTGCTGCAAACGAGCCATCTCAATTACCGGCTGTGGCGGCAGGAGACTCCGGGTGCCGCGCCGGCCAGCTTGGACCAAGCCAACCGCTGCCGTGGCTGGCTGACGATGCGCGACGCCGGCTTCGGCTGCACGGTGGTACTCAGGAACATGTGGCAGGAGTATCCCAAGGAAATTGTCAGCGACGCAGCGGCCGGGGAATTGAGCGTGGGCTTGTGGCCGGAGAGCGTGCCTTTGATGGACGTGCGCAGGTACTCGAATTACCCGCATCCGTCTCAAGGCGAGTCGGCCGGTTCGGAAAACTGGTGGGTCGAGCAATCCTACTACCCGCACGATCCCTTTGTCGGCGTGTCCAAGACGCACGAACTGCTGCTCTGGTTCCACGAAGCGAACGCCTCCTTGGAGCAGCGCGACGCCGTCGCCGCGGATTTCCAGAGCCCGCCGCTGGTCTACGTTGCGCCTGAATGGTATCTGAAAGCCGGCATCACGATTCCTTATGGACTGCCGGACCGCGAACGCTTCCCACAGGTGGAACGCAACACTGACAACGTCACGGAGTTCTTCCTCTTCCACCAGAAGATGTGGGGCTGGTACGGACTTTGGGACTTTGGCGATTGGGGCCACCGCTTTGGCTCCGGCTACGGCAACATCGTCCGTCCCGGCACGCTCGCCTCCCTGCTGAAGTTGCCCCAGGCCGAGCGCCACAAGAAACTGGGCAAAGACGAATACCTGGCGGACTACTTCCCGCAGCGGGACTGGGCTTTCGACAATGGCCGCTGGGGCTGGGGCAACACTGAGGGACTGCCCGGGCTTTTCCTCCAACTGGAGTACCTGCGCACGGGAAGGCGGGACCTTTTCTTTGCCGCGGAAGCGATGGCGCGCCACGTTCGGGACGTGGATATGCGCCACGACGGCAAGTTCTTCGGCTGCGGCACGCGCCACGGCGTGCAGCATTGGAGCGACGGCGACCATGAGCCGCGCCAGACCGTGGCTTCGGAATGGCGCTTCTATCATTATCTCAGCGGCGACATGCGCTGCCGGGATTTCATCCAACAGTTGACCGAGCGCTCCTACACCAAGGGCCGAATCGTCTGCCACGCCGACCACAGCGGACGGCTGTACAGCCTGCTCACCGCCTGGGAGATGAGCGGCGACCAATCCCTCGGCGAGATGGTGGAGAAATACGTCCACTGCTTCATCGTCCCCGAGGGGATCAGTATTCAGCCCCACGTGCAGTTCCCCGCCGTCAAGCTCTGCGACAAACCGGGTGACATCAACGACGGAAACATGTTCTTCCATACCTTCGGGGCCATGCACGCGCTGCTCGAATACTACGAGCTGACCAAGGACGCCGAATTGCGCGAGGCGCTCATCCGCATGGCCCGCGCGTTTGCGGCGGCCCCGGAGTGGGGCGGCACGTACCGCAAAGCCGTGGCCTTCGCGGCCACGCACGCCCCCGACCCCAAGCCGTTCCACGACGCGCTGAACAAAAGTACGGTGGGTTGGGAGGCCCCGCTGCTGCTCCATGCCGCGCCCTACGACCGGAAGTACTGGACCGGCGGCACGGCCTTCGTGGAATTCGAAGTGCCTTTCGTTCTTTTCGGCATGGCTGACGTTTTCTACGTCCTGCCCGCGCTGGAGCGCGACCCGGTTCCTCCGCCGGAACGGGCACAGAAAATGGAGCAGCCCGAAAAGGCCGGCGTGCCGCACGATTTTGCCAAGGGGAGCATGCAGTCCGAATATGACAAGCCGGAATTCAAGGAGTATCTCCAGGAACGCCCCTGGCCCAAGGAACTGGGGGAGAGAAAGCGGTGAACACAGCGCGGAGACGCGGGGACACGGAGACACGGAGACATGGCAGAGCAGAAACGCCGACCTTTCCAGTACTCCCTCGCCTCGCTCGTCCTGGCAGCGATTGGCGTTGGGGCGGCGGGAGGGTGGATCTTTTTCATGGTGCTTGAGTATGGGCAATACGTGCGCGCCAAGGAAGGTACGGATACCGCAAGAAGCAACTTGGTCATGACTTCGAGCATCGTTTATGTTTACGTAAACAACGTAAACAGGGATGGCAAATATCCCGGTTGTCTTGATGATCTCCAATATCCGGCACCGTTTCTGAACGGGTTCTTCCCAGCATTCACGAACTGTCGCTGTGCCGAAAGTGACGTTGGGTTCTACACTGTAAGCGGGCTCACCATGCGTGATGCGGGGGCCATGTGGCTTTACGACGAATTGCCTGAGAAAGCCAGAGGGTTAGGCAGGCTTGTGCTCCGAATCAAGCCTGATGGTTATTGTGAGCCGGAGTTGCTTTCAGAGGCGGAATTCCAGAGGGCCTTGGCGAAAACGTTGGCCATTCCGGGGACGCGGGTGGTTGCCAATAACCGTAGGGAATGCCAACTTGCTCAAGAGGTCAAGCACTGGGTGACATACCATGAGGATCGAATACAATTCGGTGTCGAAGACACAACGCAACGTCATAATACTCACTATTATTACGATGTTTGGCCCTACGGAATCTGGAGGGATCAGTTACGCCTGATTCACTGGCCCTTCCTCTGGGCGAAATCCACGCCATTCCTCATCATCGCGTTTGTGGCCTTCTCCATCCTGGGCTACCGCTGGAGGAGAGCCAGAAAGAAGGGCGAACCCGTATGACCGCTTTGGTTACCTCAAATCCACCCCCACCACCTCCCCTGGATTGCTGCGGCAATACACCCGGCCATTGGCCACGACCGGCACCGTCCAGCACATTCCCGAAAGCAGGCGCGCACGGGCAAGCTCCTTGAAGCCCGCGGGCGCCGCCTCGGCCACGAGCAGCTCACCGCCGTCAACCATGACGAAGAGCTTCCCATCCGCCAGCGTGAGGCCGCCGCCGACCTTCAGGCCCTTCTGGTCCCACTTGACCACCCCGGTCTCGAACTCCAGGCACTTGAGACTGCCGGGCTGGCCCTGCTGGCCATGGATCCCATAGAGATAGCCGCCGGAAAGCACGCAGGTCTGGCAGTGGTTGTTCAGTTCTTTGTTCTCCCAGACTTTTTTGAGCGCGTTGCCTTCGAGCTTGAGCAGGGAGCAGCCCCGGCCATAGCCGCTCGAGATGAAGATCTTGTCCCCGGAGACGATCGGCGTAGCCGCATTCACCTTGTACGACGTCTCCCACGGGTACTTGGCTACCGGCTGGCCCCCGGGAAACGTGTAAATGGACAGCCCGGCTTCGTCGAAGGATGTGGTCAGCTTCTCGTTGCCGCGGCTGAATACCAGGGCGGAGGAATATCCGGCCTTCACAGAACCCATCTTCGAGACCAGTTCGCCGGTCTTCCTGTTCAGAATGAAGACGACGCCCAAGTCCTCGATGACGTTGTCATCCAGGACCAGGGGCGAGCCGGACAGGGGCCAGCCGCCGGCCTGCACGCCAAACTCGCTGACTTTCTTGGACCACTGGAGCTGGCCCTTGGCCGCGTCCAGGCACAGGAACTGCCCATTGTTGTTGAGCGCTAAAACCTGTCCATCGCTGACGGTGGGAGTGGCCGTGGTTTCGCCGCCGGCGGGCTTGCCGCCCTTCAGCGGCGGATACGTCCAGACGGCTTCGCCCGTCTCGGTGTCCAGGCACCACACGGTGCCGGCGCCCTGCGTGTAGAGCTGTTTGCCGGCGACGGTTACGGACGAATGCCCCTGGCCGACGTTCTTCTTCCAGAGCACCTTGGCAGCGTCACCGGCCCAGAGCTTCAAGTCCTTTTCGGCAGAGGTCAGGTCGCGGTTGGCGCCCAGATAGCAGGGCCAGTCGCCTGCGGCGGCCGTTGCCGCCAGGAGCGCCAGACCGAGAGCCGCTGCCAGAATGTATCTTGGGTTCATTGGGTTGCTCCTTGGGGTAGAGAATCTCCTCCTGTTGGTTGGGAGGCTTCTACTCTCTGAGGCGCAAAAAGCCAAGGGGGAAATCCATCCGTCCGCGTTCTACGGTGAATGGGAGTGTTTAGTTACAGTTAGCTTGCCGCGCGCAATTCCAGGATTGGAATGGGCGGCGGCCAGCGCTTGGCCCAGCGGTCGTCTTGGGAGAAGATGGCGGCCTTCAGGCTATGGAGCGCATCGGCTTTCGCTCGCGTCCAGCGCATGCGGTTGTGTTTGACGCGCTCGCCGAACTGTCCGCAGGCAGACTCGATGGTGCCTGAGCCCATGGGCCAGCCTTTGGCGCGATAAGTGGGATAGTCCATAGTGTCTTGGTGCTTCTCGAAATAGAAGATGTGCAGCCAGAGTGCCCTAAGCGCGGGTTGGGCCTCCAGCTCTGCCAACTTGGCGGGCCGCGGCGTGCGGGCTTCAGCCAAGGCGGAAAGTTTGCGGATTACTTTAGGGACTGCACCGTTCCACAGCCAACTGCGCAATTGCTGGAACAGCTTTTGACGTGCCCGTTTGTGATGCGACCCCTCACCTTCGATAACCTTGGCACATTCGGCCAAACGTGCGCTGGAGTGAAAAAAGTCAGTGATGATCTGGAACAGTGTTTTCAGATTTAGCTGCCCAAACTCACGCGCTAACATCCCTGGGTTCCCGTGCCCATGGTCGCCTACCCAAACGACTTCCTTGGCGCCCAGCAGGCCCCGCCGTTCGGCCTCAGTGCGAAACAGCCGGCCAAACTGTTCAATGTCCGCGACAGTCGCCACATAGGTCTTGACCAGTTC
>JBEKKG010000086.1:0-13498 GCA_050010835.1 Planctomycetota bacterium | reverse complement strand
CTAGATCAGTATTGTTTCCCCCGATTGCGTCCTCTTTTCATTTTCTCTTGTAGACGATCACGACGGCACTCGGGCGACCCGGAATGGCCACCTGGAGCCCTTTCTCCAACAACTCGCGTCCGCTGAGCTCCTGGGCAGCGCCGCTGTCCAGGTCCGTGACCGTGTATTGCGCTTCGGACTCCAGGCCGCGGAGTTTCAAGTGCGCCGACTCGTAAGGACTCTCCGCGCGGCGAAACACCTGCACCAGGCCTGCGCCCAGGTCGGGACGATCGAATTGCCAGGCCATCCAGACCGTGTTCTCCAAGCTGTAGGAAGTGAGCGGGTAGTAATCGCCTGAGAAGTACTCGAAGACCTTCCGCAAGTCTGCGACCATCTGGTGGTACTTGGTCCAGTCGAGGCCCGCCTTGCGCGGCTCACCCCGCCCGATTCCCAGCCAGGGGCACCAGTGGCTGCGCACGACGTAATCGTCGGAATCCCCCACGCCGGTGCCGTAGTACGGGATCCAGAGCGCCATGCCGTAGGTGTGCCCCTGCGTGCCCGCGGGCTCGAAGCGATAATCGCTCCGCAGCAGCGGGAACGCCCGGCGCAGCGTCTCCAGGTCATTGCGCCGCCCGCCGCTGGCGCAGGTGTCAATCGGCATGTCCGGGTGCCGCCGCCGCAGTTCATCCCAGTAAGCCAGGTAGCCTTCGATGTGCCGGATTTCCGTGATCCCCTGGCGGTCCGGGGCATCGTTGCGCCGCCAATGCCCCAGGGGGTCCATGTTGAAGTCCTGCCGGTAGAGGTCAATTCCCTGTTCGACGAGCAGCTTGTCTATGTGCTCGGTCAGCCACGCGCGGGCCTCCGGGTGGCCCAGGTTCAGCAAGCCGCCGCCCTTGCCGCCCAGGACCCAGTCGGGATGGTTTTCGGCGAGCCACGTGCCGCCCGCGACCCGCTCCGGCTCGAACCAGACAACCAGTTTCATCCCCTTGGCGTGCACGTAGTCGGAGACTTCCTTGAGGCCCTTGGGATAGCGCTGGGGGTCCGGCTCCCACGTGCCGACGTTCGGCCAGCCGTCGCCGCACGGATACCAGCCGGCGTCTATCCACCAGTAGTCGAGTTTGACGCCCGCATTGACGTAGGCGTCCACGTACTTCATCTCCTCCGCGGCGCTGCTTTTCATCCCGGGATAGAAGTCGCTGGTGCACATCATCAGCGCCGGCGGCATGGGTTTGCCGCCCGGCCGCGGCAGATTGTGAGCGCTCATCCAGCGGCGCCAGACGTTCTGGCCCCGGATCCAGTCGCCTTTCCAGAACTGGACGACGGCCAGCGGCGTGCGGACCTCCTCGCCGGGCAGGAGCTTGAAGCGGGTGAGTTCCTGGCCGCCGCGCACGCGCAGCCCCGTCTTCGCGTCGCGGTTGAACTCCGCCGCCCACTGGCCCGGCCAGCCGAGCACCACGATGACCCCCTCGCCCTGCCAGGCGGCATTGAAGTAGGGCATGTCGCTATTGGTCGGCCGCCCGCCGGAGGTCGTGATCCTTTTCGCCGCCTTGGGACCGAGGGGCGTGGCATAAGGTTGATAATCGTTCGGCGCGCAGGGGCTGCCCGTGTTATGGTGCAGGATGAACTCACCCGCCCCGGTCCGCTGAAACCAGGCATCTATGGCTTGGATGCCGGCCAGCAACGGGGTGTCGGCTGCGCCCGTGTTCTTGAAGTAGAGGGTCCACTCCACGGTCGGGAAGTCGTGGTACTCAACCGCCACGCAGCGGATTTCGAGGCCCGTCGCCGGATCACGGTAGACGAGTCTGTGCTGGGTCCGCTGGGCGTCGAGTTTCTCCTGCGCACGCTCCAGTGTCCAGGTCTTGAGCAATTCTGCCGAGGGCTTGTCGCCGTAGCTGAAAGAGAACACCGGATCGGCCGTGAACTTCTCACCTTCCGCAACACCCTCAAACTTGGCCTTGACCCATGACCGGGCTTCGGCCAGCTCCGCGGGCAGTACCTCCACCGCGTGGACAACCTGCGGGAGCGCCAGCAGGCACAGCCCAATCAAGGCCAGGGCTCCGCCAAAGCCTCGGCAGTTCCAGTTGTCCATCCTTCATCCCTTCCTTTCTCAAGGGCCGTTTCGCAACGGCGCGCTACCCGTGCGTGTTCTTCTGCTCGGCGTTTTCGGCGAGCATGGCCGGTTCGAAGCGCTTCTTATCGAGCGCCTTCATATAGGCTTCGCGCGCCGTGACCAGCTTGGCGTCGAGCTTGTCCTGAATCGCGTCGTCCATGGCGGCCATCCCCTCGCCCCGGCCCATGGAAATGACGGAGTTGAGCTTTGCGATATCGCCTTTGCGGATGGCGGCCTGCGCAGCCGTGTTGCTGACCATGATTTCCTGGCACGCGACGCGCCCCTTGCCGTCGGCTTTGCGGCAGAGAATCTGCGAGACGACGCCGCGCAGGCTGCCGGAGAGCATGGTGCGGATCTGCGCCTGCTGCTTGGCGGGGAAGACGTTGACGAGACGGTCAATGGTCTTGGCGGCGGAGTTCGTGTGCAGCGTGCCGAAGACGAGCACGCCCATTTCGGCGGCGGAGACGGCCAGCGCGATGGTTTCGAGGTCGCGCATTTCGCCGACCAGGATGACGTCGCAGTCTTCGCGCTGGGCGGCCCGCAGCGCGCTGGCGAAGGAGCGCGTGTGTTCGCCGACTTCGCGTTGCGTGATGATGCACGACTTGTTGGGGTGGACGAACTCGATGGGCTCCTCCACGGTCAAGATGTGGCGCGACTGCTTCTCGTTGATCTCGTTGATGATGGCCGCGAGCGTGGTGGATTTGCCCGAACCGGTCGGGCCGGTGACGAGGACGAGGCCCGAACGCAGCCTGGCGAAATCGTACAGCTTGGCCGGGGTGTTGAGTTCCTGCAGCGTGAGGATCTTGGTGGGGATGATGCGGCAGACGGCGCCCAGGCCCGCGTGCGTCTTGTAGTAGTTGGCGCGAAAGCGGTCGGACGACCCCATGGCGTAGGCGAAATCGCAGTCACCGGTGCGCAGGTACTTGTCCCACTGGTGCGGCGGGGCGATCTCTTTGAGCAGCGTGGTGAGGTGTGCGTGCGTCAGCGCAGGTTCGCCGAGGACCGCGGCGATGTTGCCGCCGACACGGAACTTGGGCGGCTGGCCTTCGAGCATGTGCAGGTCGGAGCCTTTGGCCGCTTGCATCGCGCGAAAGAGTCTGTCAATCTCCGCCATGGGTGCAACCCTTCGTCACTTCCTGGCCGGCGCGTATGGCGCGAACAGGGCCTTGTTGGTGGCGCGCGCCCAGGCTTCTTCGCCCGCGATTGCGCCTTGATCCACGAGCGCTTTCAGGGATTCGTCCATCAGCACCATGCCGAGGTTCTTGCCGAGCTGCATGGCGTTGGTCAGTCCGGCCGTGTTGGCGTCGCGGATGATGTTGGCGACGGCCACCGAATTGAAGAGCAGCTCCACGGCGGCGACACGCCCCTGCCCGTCTTTGCGCGGCACCAACTGCTGGCTGAGGATGCCGCGCAGCGATTCGGAAACCATCAGCCGGATCTGCGTCTGTTCGTCGGGCGGGAAATAATCGAGCACCTTGTCAATGGTGCGCGCGGCATCCTGCGTGGGCAGCGACGCAAACACGAGATGGCCGGTCTCCGCGGCGCTGATGGCCATGGACGTGGCTTCGTAGTCGCGCAGATCGCCGACGACGATGATGTCGGGGTTCTCGCGCAAAGCCGCTTTCAGCGCCGTGGCGAAACTGGCCGTGTGCGCTCCGATGGCGCGCTGGCTGACCTGGCACTGCGCGCCGGTCAGGACGTACTCGATGGGGTCTTCGACGGTGATGATGTGATCCGGCCGCGCCTGGTTGACCATGTCCACCAGCGCCATCATGGTGGTGGTCTTGCCGTGGCCGGTCGGTCCGGTGATGAGCACGAGACCTTGGGCGTATTCGGTGAGCCGCTTGCAGTGCGGCGGCAGGCCGAGTTCCTCGATCTTCGGAATCGCCGCGCGGATCAGACGCGTCTTGATGCCCAGGCCGTTGCGTTCGCGGAAGACGTTGGTGCGATAACGCCCGCCTCCGGGGTACGAGTAGCACAGGTCGAGGTCGCCGGTGCGCTCGAAGCAGGCCCACTGCGCGGGTGTCAGGGCCGCTTGGACAATACGTTCCGTGTCGGCCGCGGTGAACGGCGGGTGACCGTCTTTCAAGGGCACGAGGCTGCCGTGCACGCGGCACATCGGCGGCATGGTAGGGTTGAGATGCAGGTCGCTGGCGTTGCGCGCTTCGGCCTGCCTGAGGTAATCCTGGAAGTTGCCCGGCCTCGCGTCCACGGGTGCGACGCCTTGGGGCCAGCCTTCCGGCGCCGCGTCTTCGCCGCACACCTCCGCTTCGCCGTGAGGAGCCGCGGGCGCGGCAGGCGGAGCAGGAACAGGGGCAGGCGCCGCAACAGCCGCGTGCGCCGGCGCGGGTTCAGGTGCAGCCGGAACGGCGGGCGGCGGCGTTGGCGGCAAAGCCGGTGACGGCGCGGCGGGCGGCGGTCTGAGTGCGGGGAGGACTTCCGTCTGGAAGCGCAGCCTCCCGCGCGCGCGCGGCTGCGGCCCGGTGACGGCAGCCTGCGAGGAGGGCCTTGCGGCTTTGTTCCTGATCTCCGCCGCAAGCTCAGCCGTAAGAACGCCGTCGGCGACGAGCAGATTCAGCAGCCCGGCCTGCGGCTCCGTCGCGGCGCGAGCTTTGTACCGCAGCAGGTTCTCCGGGGTGACACGGCCGGTGTCGAGGATCGCCTTCTCTATGTACTGGCGAGCCATGAGTGTCGTCTGGGCCATGTGTCCCGACATACAACGGGCGGCGTGTAATGCAAGGTTGCTTCGCGGATGTTGACTTGTTGGCCTGCGGTTTGGTATACCTAACTGGCGTTCGTTTGAACCGTTCGTCAGCGCGTTCAGCGAGCCGTTACCGCCGTATCTGCTTGCGGCGCATAGGCTTGCAGCATAGGCATGTGGGATCCTTGTGAATGAGCAACCACAGCAGCCTTCGCAGTGCGAACAGCGCGTTTGTCTGGCAGGACTCCTCTGAGCTAACTTGCGCAGCGGTGGTGCGAAACGTCAGGATGTGGTGCGAATTGGACGTCCGGGACTACTGGGCCACGGCGGGCAGCACGGCCAGTGGCGAGAACAGCACGGCGGTGATGAGAGTGAGGATGGATCGCAGGTCTGGAGTTCCGCAAACGGGTCTTAATAGCCGATGTTCTTCACCGCCGCTTCGCCCAGTCGCTCACGCAACTGCGCGAGATACAGGCTGGCGGGAGTCACGGGGTTGTTGCGGGACAAGAACGCTTCCTGGCTGAATGTCTTGTGCGGCTCACCCGTGCATCCGATCGCCAGATTCAACGCTCCGGGCGGAATCTGCACCTGTAGATACTTCACGGTGCAATTCCACGCGATGCCCCAACCGATGGCCCAGCCGTGACCGGAGCCGGAGCTGTGCCGGTTGATGAAGTCGATCCGGCCGTCGGGGATATGACACGAGTCAATCAGCAGACCCGTGGACCAGTGCATGTGTGGCTGGATGCTGCCCTCGCCCTCAAAGGTGCAATTGAGCACCACATTCAACATGGCGGCGGCATTCAGGGTTGCCACATAGAACCCTCCGAGGCCGTGTGAGGTGCAACGGTCCACGAGCACCTGGGAGCCGCGGATGGAAATATCCGCCGGATAGCCCGCTCCCTTTTCCACGGTCGAGTTATGAAACGAGTGCGCTCCGGTAATGGTGAGGCGCCTGCATCCGCCCCACACCTGGACGTTATTGAGAGTCTCGCGCATGACGATGTCCCTGACCCAGCAGTCCTCACAATCGCCCTTGAGGGCCACGGAGATGTTCTTCCCCGCGGCCAGGGTGCCTTTGTGCGGAGGCGAAACGATCTGCAGCGATTCGATTCCGCACTGGCTCAGGCGTTTGACCGATGGCGTTTTCACCACCACCGCCGGCTCATGGTCGAGGAACTGACCGTCGATCGTGTCGGTGAGCGGCACATCCAGCGTGAGGCGACTTCCGTCGATCGAGCGGATGCTCCGATGGACCGTCACCGAAGACTCGTCCTTCATCCACGTCTGCGGCTTTCCGCCGCGGACGAGGGTGTCCATGCCCATGAAGTGAATCCACTTGACCGTTCTCGGCCAACGGATGCGAATGGTGTCGCCTGCCGCCAGCCCCGTCGCATCCTTCACTGAAAAACTCAGCGCGCCCGCCGGCACATACGCATCCCCGATCGGAAACGTGTTCGCCGGAGTCTCTTTCGGGAACGACACATCTGGACCCTCGATAATCAAAGCTGTATGCGGCTCGCCCGTCATTTCGATCAACGTTCCATCCTTGCCCGATCCCGAGCCGCGCAACACGACTCCGTCCTGTTCAATGGTGATCGGTTTCGCGCAATGGAAGGTTCCCGGCTTCAGCAACACCGCCCCGCGGAAGCCCTGCACCAACGGCAGCGCCGAAACCTCGCCAATGGCAGCCTGAATCGCTGCAGTGTCTTCACCATCCGACGGAGCCACTTCGTTCTCCACGGGCAACGTGGGGATAGCGACCCCACCGCCCATATAACCCGCGTGTGAAAAGTCGGCAATGCGGTCACCCTTGGGCGTCGTCTTATATTCCAACGTTCCCGTCCCGCCCAAGGCGACCCACTGGCGGTCGAGCACCTCAGAGCGGGTGTTATCTGCGGAATGCGCGGCCAGCGGCACCAGCAGCAGGCCGGTCAGGGTGAGATGGAGAAGCTTCATCCTTTGCGTCGCATCCTTACTTTGCGTCCCACGCCCAACTACAGCGATGAGCACGCTGTCTCCATACACTAACCCGGAATGAATCCGATCGTCAGTGAATTCAGAGGTCCTGCCTCACGAGATTAGGTTGAGGCCCGGCTCCCCGCGTGGTGACGCTCGTGCGAGGTGGCCCGAACATCAATAGCGAGAAGCCGTTCAAACCTGACGGTTAGGGTTGCGGATGTTTGAACCGCCAGAACCTTGCGCGGAAAGCAGAACGGGCATGCGGACCGGTGTTGGTATACCTAACTGGCATTCGTTTGAACCGTTTGCCAACGCCTTCGTCGAGCCGATTGCGCCGTATCTGCTTGCAGCGCATAGGCTTGCGGCTTAGTAGAAGTCCGAATCTTACTGTCACGACGGTCGGGCCAGTAGGCGACAAGCCGCCAACGTTGGCGCCTTTGCCGGGGCCGTCGGACGGCCCGGGATGCCCGCGCGGCCGGGATGGAATCGGATCGTTAGCCGGGGGGATGGGGGGCGACCAGATGGGTTGCCCCAGGCAATCGGGCATGCCGCGGTAGCGCCGGGGCAGTGCCGTATTGACGCGCAACCAGTAGTCGAAGTTCGGCGCCTAAACCAGCTCATCCACGGGCTGATTGCGCAACGCCGCCAAAAAGCGTTCGCGCTTGGTCATCGTACTAACCCTGCCTTCTACCATGCGCTGCCGGACTTGACGACATTCCCGGTCTTGACTCTCACTCCTCAAGAATCACGCGGAAGCCCACGTCATTCACCTTTTGGTACGATTCATAAGGGTAGCGGATCGAGGCGCCCGCATCCACGGGGCGGTCGGCCCAAGAACCGCCGCGGGCAACTTTCTTCTCCGCCACGTCGCCACTGTTCCGGCCATCGTCTTCCTTGTAGGGATAGGGGCGGTAGCTGGAGCGCGTCCACTCACTGACGTTGCCGATCATGTCCTTGAGGCGCCAAACGCTAGGGTCATTCTGGCCCACGTAGTCCACCACATACCACTTGTCCTCGAAACGCTCGTCATGGAGGGGGAAATTCATCTCCGGCGGGTAGGGCCGGCGTACGTGTATCGTGCTGCCGCCATCAAAGCCGTTCTTCATCCAGCGCAAACTGCGGTCGGCGAGGTTGGCGTACTTGCTGAAATCCGTATCGCGGTCACCGTAGTAGAATTGCGTGGCGGTTCCTGCGCGCGCGGCCCATTCCCATTGTGCTTCGGTGGGCAGCGTAGCTTTGAGGCCGCTTTGCTGGCCCATCCATTGGCAAAAGGCCATAGCCTCCTGCCACGAGATTCGCGCCACAGGCTGGTCGGGATGATTGGCAATGAACCCGGGAACGCTGTGGTCCTTGCCGTTCTCGTGTACATAGCGCGTGTCGTGTTCTGGGTCGAATTTTTCGTATTGCCCGTTGGTCACCTCGCAGACGCTCATCCAGAACGGCTTGGCGACCGTCACCACGGCGCGCGGCTGCTCGTCGGGGTAGCCGTCCTGACTGCCCATGACAAATTGGCCCGGCGGAATGAGGGCAAAGTCCATGGTCATCTCGCCGCTCAGGGTGACGGTCTTCTTGACACCAGCCTTGGCGTGCTTTTCCTGGAGCGCTGCTGCTGATTCAGCCGTCATGGGGAAGCCGTCGGCTTTCAGGTTATCCGGCGTGACAGGCTGTTGAGGCGGAGGCGCAATGAAGGGCACGGGCTTGCGTGTCTTCCACGCCGCGTCCTGCTTCCTGTATTCGTCCTCGGGGTCGGTATCTAGGTTGGCATACTTGATGGCCAATTCGCGGCGCCGTGCTTCCTGAGGCTGATTGCGGAAACTGTCGGGCGTCCAACTGCCCTTGAAAGGCACGTTCAGGTCAATCCAGCAGTAGAGCCGTTCCCAAGCCTCGCGGTCCGGTTGCACGCCGTGATGGCCTTTCTTGAGCAACTGCACAAGGTGGCTGGTCGAGCCGTGGTATTCCATCGGCGGGAGCATCTCCATGTCGCTCTCGGGTCCCGGCCTGCGGCAATAGGGATGCAGACTGTTGTAGGCGGTCTGGGGATCTTTGAAAGAGAGCGTCTTATGGCCGTCCTTGCGCGGGGAGCCATCGTGGCAGCCAAGGCAGAACTTCTCGACTGTGGGGAAGACCTCGAACTGGAACGCGAAAGGCCGCGAATCGCCATACCAGGGGGCAAGCTCCGATGGCGGCTTGCGGCCTGCGATGGAGAACCGCGTCGGCAGCGTGGAGTTCCGGGTTTCGTGGCAGCCTGTACACGAGACGCGCTCGCCTGGCATGCCCACAAACCACGTGCGCATGAGTTGCAGTGCCGCGCCTTCCTCGTCCAGCGGCTGCACGAACACAGGCGTGTTGGCGGGGATGAGGAAGCGCGCCGAACCATCGGCTTCCACGGGCACCGTGCCCAGGATCCGCTTGATGTCCCAACTGCTTTCCACACCGACAGACTCATGCCCGCCGCGGCCCAGGTAGGCGTAATGATACGCCAGCACGCGCAGGCTTTTCACCTTGCCTTTGGGAATGCCCTTGAGGCCCGGGCCGGCATAGATGTCGGTGATCATCACGTCCGCGGTCTTGCAGTCCAACTTGACCCGGTCCACTATCGCCTGCGGCCTGGTGCGCTGGCAGAAGGGGATGGGCTGCAAAAGCGCCGCGTTTTCGTCCTCGGCGATCAGCGTCAGGTTATCGTAGATGTCCGCCAGGTAGATGCCCCAGGGCGTGTCGCCGTTACGCTTCATGGAGACGAGGAAGTACTTCTCGCTCAACGGCCACGGATGCAGGAACTGCGGTTTGCCTTCGCGCCAGGCTTGGGAGGCGATGCCGTCGCACACGTTGCCTACGACCTCTTTACCATAGCCGGGGATTTCCTGGACGAAGCCTGTCTTCTCCGCAGGCAGGACGTCGGGGATGGCATTGATGTAGCTGCCTTCCTTGCCCCATTCCTTGGTCTTGGGCCGGAAGCGGAACGGGTAGGTGCGTGCCAAGCGCGGGTCAATGATGGCCAGGCGCCCGTGTTCCGGGAAATCATGATGGCCGCTGATGACCCCCACCACTTTGCTCGGATGCCCAGGGATGCTCCGCGCGAACTTGAAGGCCGGCGGGAACATGGACCCGGTGCCGTAATAATCCATTTGGCTGGTGCCGTCGGGGTTCATGCAGAAGAGCCGGCGCGAGTAGTAGTGCATGATGTCGGTGTATTCCCAGCGCAGATAGAGCACGCGGCCGTCGTTCATCACGCTGGGGTGCCAGTCGCTGTCCTGTTCGAACGTCAACTGGCGGATGCTCTGGCGTTCCGGATCGAACAAATACAGATTGACCATCGGCTTGCCGCCGTTTTCGCACGGCAGGCCTTGGTAGCCCGCGGTCGAGGCCGTCACGATGCGCCCGTCCGGCAGGTAGCAGGAATCGAAGAAATCCACGTCCGGCACGTCTGGGGGCGTGAGTTGCTTCAGGCCGGAGCCGTCGCTCCGCATCTCAAACAATGCCCAGCGATCATTGGCGCCAATGCTGGAGAACATGATGCGCCCGCCATCGAACTCCAGGTCCAAGTCCCGCATGATCTTCGCGCCGTCAGTCTTGTAGAGGCGCTTGTACTCGGGCGTGCCGCGCAGGCTGGAGAGCACGCCGGCCTCGTTGTCCCAGCCGGTATGGGGAATGTCGTCGTTGGTGTGGGCGTTCAGTCCGATCAGGCCGCACGCGGCGCCCATCACATGGCGGGCCGTGCCTTCTTTGAACGAGCGCTTCAGCACCAGGAGTTTTTCGAAGTCGAACAGCGGATTGGCCAGCATGGCTTCACGCAGCGTGGCGGCCGTGGTCTCAGCTTCGGTCAGGGCCTCGTCTTTGCCGGCGTTCAAGCCGTCCACTAGTGCCTGCTTCCGCTCTGCGAACGCTGTGGCGCAGGCACGGTACTTGGCCGCCTGGTAACGGCCGGGGTGGGTTTCGCCCAGGTCGTTAATGGCGCGCAGCATGGCCTCCGTATTGAAGCCCGCCAGATGCCGCTGCACTTCCTTGGCGCGCAAAGTCCGATAGAAGCAGTCACGGACCTTGGCGAGGTCCTCGGGCGTATTCACCGCGCGGGCCAGTTTGTCGGCGGCTGTCCGCCAGTCACCCTGGCACTTGCCGGCGTAGCGCGACGCCAGGCTCTTCACGTCGCCCGGGTTCCAGTTGCGCTCCAGAATACGTTCGGGATCGGCGATGGCTACACGATTGGCTTTGTCCCACTGGCCGAAGTCGCGCCAGACAAGTTCCCAGGTTTTCTGGCGGTCTTGAGCGTCCGCTTCCCGCAGTGCGTACCAGGAAGCACAGTCGAAACTGAAGGTGATGCTCGCGTCCTTCTTGCCCTCGGCCAGGCCCACCCAGGCCACGAATGTCTCGTACTTGCCGTCCAGCAGGAACTCAGCCTCGGTGTTCGGCCAACGGCGGTAGTTCTTGGTTTCGCGGCCGTCAAGAGTGACCGGCTTGTCGGCGCCGTGGAAGTGCTTGTCGCCCCACTGTTGCCCCATGCGGACCTTGTCCCAAGGGATCGCCTTGCCGTCCTTGCCCTCGAAACGGGCTTCGGCCAACAAGGGCTGGCCACCGTGCGAATGCGCTCTTATGAACAGCGACTTGAGCATAGCCACGGGCAGCTTGACCTGGCGGACCGGTTCACCAGACTTGACGGTGACCTCAAGCGGTGTGAACTGCTTCAGCAGCGGGTCGGCCTGCTTGGCCTCGTCACGCTTGCGGGCCGCATCCTGCTCGGCCAGCACGAGTGCCTCGATTGACAGACGCAGGGTCTCCTCCCAAGAAGCCTGCTTGTGGTAGAAGGCAGGATCGGGCTCGACGGACGGTGTTGCTGCCAGGAGGCCGCCTGGCCAGAAAAACGCGGCGAGGCAAGAAAGGACAGCCACGCCGGAAATCCCAAAGAAACGGAAAGCACGAATGTGCCGCCGCGCGCTCTGTTCGCACTTGGTGGCTGCGGGGAAAGAAGGTCTGTTCATGTTCTAGTTGCCGCCTGGCTTCGCTGGGTCTTCTTTTTTCTTCCGAGATCCTCGCACTACCCTCGCAGCAACCTATACACCGGTCCTGCTGGCAGGCATCAGGAAAAGCTGATGATCGGTCCTCAGATATGCCGCTTTTCCCCGGGGCCGTCGGCCGGCCCGGGGTACCCAATTGGCCGGGATGGGACCGGATTGAATTGCGAGATTACGCTTGGCTGCTCGCTCTTCGCTACCGCCCTTGTGCTTGGCCGTCCAGCAGGTTGGCCTTGGCCCAGTCCAGGGTGGCCTTGAGTTTCGGGCTGGTCTCGGGCGTATCGTCGTAGTGTTCGGCGAGGCCCCAGGAGCCCCACTTGCTCCAGCCGCCGATTGACGCGAACACGCAGCACACGTCGCCACCGGCTTCCTTCCAGGCGTCGTAGTACTTGCGGTAAATCTCGCCCATGCGCGGATGCCGGTTGGCGGCGAGGAACAGGTCGGTCATCTGCTGGTTGTTTTCGCCACCTCCCACACCGACCAGATGCTGCCCGCTTTCGTACGCGACCAGACGCAAGCCGTGCTTCTCGGCAACCTTCTTCTGGGCTTTCATCCAGCCGATGCACTCCGGCAGGGCCTTCGTCTCGGCAAGATCCAGGACCTGATCCACGGTATATTTCGCCACGGTCGCGGCATCCAGTCCGCCCGCCTTGCCCGCCTTCTCGGGAATGCAGGCCGTGATGTAGGGGGCGATGGCCAGCGCGTCCGCGTGCTTGCCGGTCTCCTTGTAGGAAAGGACTATGCCGTCGGTCCAATAGGGACCGCCCCCCGCCTGCCACGCAATCACGCGCACGAGGCGCTCCTTGCCGCCGAAGGCCTCCTCCCACAGCTTGAATATCTCCACCGAGCGCTGCGCGTGGAACATGCCTGCGCCTTCCCATGGCCGCTCCTTCGGCCCGAGGCCCAGTTCTTTGGCCTTTTCCTCCGCGTAGCGGTGTTGCGGAAACATGCCGTTCCAGACTTCGTTCGAGTACTCGATGTAGACGCGCAACCTGCTGTCAAGCTTGCCGTGGACCAAAGCGGCAAACTGGCGCACGTAGTCGTCATCGGCTTGGTGCGGCATGCAGAACCAGGGGTTGATGAGCTGGCGATTGCACAGGTCAACCATCACTTCCACGGGAATACCCTTGGCCGTCCAGGTTGCGTCCTCAAGCTTGGGGCGGTCGGACCATTTGACGATCTTCGAGCCGTTCGTTTCCATCCAGTCCATGAAGCGGTAGACGTTCATGGTCCGCCACATCTCCAGGAACCCTTGGCGGAACGGGCTTTCCTTGCAGGTTTGCTCACAGTCCGGCATGAGGAAGCGGACATTGCGAATGGGTTTCTCGGGGTTGACCTCGTTCAGGTTGAGCATCAAGCCTGGACCCTTCACGTCCACCACCATGCGTCCCGGCTCGGAGGACAAGACCTGCGCCTTGTCGGCTGGCCAGAAAGCCATCTTCCCTTCCCCCTCATAGAGCAGCACGTACTTGCCCAACGGCGCACGTTTCACGGTCAGGATTGGCGATGTGGCGTGGCAGCCGGCCTCCAGCTTGGTCACCCAGCCGTGTTCGTCGAGCTGCAGTTTCGGGCCTTGGCCCCAAGGCTTGCCCTCCTGCTGGCTGATCCACTGGCGCGAAAGACGGAACACGTCTACGAACGGCAGTTCCGAGTTCCAGTCGGCAGGCCCATTGAGGTTGATTCCGAGCAGGCTTCGCGCCGGCGCGTCAGCCTTCTCCTTTTCAGCCGCACCGACCAGAG
>JBEKKG010000085.1:0-13632 GCA_050010835.1 Planctomycetota bacterium | reverse complement strand
TCAAATTTTTCGCCAAGACCAGGCCGCTGTACCTCATACCACTCACGTGCTTCACGTAGTTCGGCGCAGGCTTCGGGGCGGACGATAACGGGCAGGCTCATTTGCGCGGGCGCTTCGACTGCTCCAGGGCTACGTCCCACGGCACGGCTTCTTCTGGATGCAGTTCGTGGGCCTGGACGCGCCGCTCCAACTCCGCCTTCTGTGCCGGAGTTAATTCGGGGATGTCCGCATCGTCAAGGGAATCCCAAAGGTCGCCGATGAGCCGCAGCTTCTCTTCAGGCTCAAGCCGAAGCAATTGTTGGCGCGCCAATGCCGTCATGCTCACAGTCTCCTCAGAAGCAAACTCTACCCTCCCGGCAACCTGATGTCCACCTGCTTCCGGCTGGGCAAACCCGGCAATGTGGTGCGTGATTTATGTTCTCTAGCGATGCGTTCCCTGCTGCGCTTAAGCTCAGCCCTGACTGAACCCCAACTAACAACATCCTCAGGGTTCTTCTCATCCTCGGCCAGGCGCCTTTCGAGATCCTTTTTCTGCCACACCGACAGCCCAGTGGGGGAGTCGGCGCTAGGGAGCCGCTCCAGGGCAATGCGTTCCCTGTCGGCCTTAAGCCTGGCCTTAACCTCCTCCCAGCTCACTGAATCGTCAGGGTTTTCCTCATAGGCGGCAAGACGCTCCTCAATCAGTTCCTTCTGCCACCTTGGAATAGCTGTGTCATCATCCTCGGCCATGCCGTCCAGAACCTCTTCCACCAAACGGGCACGTTCGGGGACGCTCAACTTCCTGATCTCTTGCAGCAATAGTGCACTCATCGGCAAAGCCCTCAATCATCCTTTCTCAATTATAGCACGCCCCTAACTCTTCACAATCTTCCACACCAGTTGTTCCAGCACTTCGCGCGCCGACAAGCCGCTGACGCGCAAATCCAGGTAGGCGCGGAACAACGCCTCCATGCTGGTGCGCAAAGACGCGCTGGAATGTTTGCGCAACAGGCGCCGGAGCTGCTCCTGGCGCGGGCCGAAGACCTTCAGCTCGCCAAAGAGTACATACTCGGTCTTGCCGGAATCCAGCGCCGCCCAGGCGTCCTGAAGCTGCGCGAGGCGCCAGGTCAGCGCGCCGAGAAGGAACATGGTAATCGTGCCTTCGTTGGTCACGACCTTGCCCGCCTTGGTGTTGTCAACCAGCCCGCGGTCGAAGATGCCGCCCAGGACTTCCAGCGCGCGGGCCGCGTTGCGGTCCGCCGCCGCATCCACGAAGTTGAAAGCATTGTACACGTTGGTCGCGGCGCATAGCTCCTCGATGTGCTGTTCGGTGACCGGCACCTCCTGTTCCGCGCCGGCCCCGGGTGGACGGAGCGCGAGGGCCAGCTTGTCGAGTTCCTCCGCAAGGATGCCCAGGTTCTTGGCGCTGCGGTTGAGGAGCGCCAGGAGCGCGCCGTGGGAGAGGCTCAAGCCGCGGGCGCGTGCGCGGCGTTCGAGTTCCGCTTCCAGTTCCGCCGTCTCGCCAAAACGCCCCAGCAGCGGCTCGCACTCGGCCACGCCATTGTTCGCGGCCAGGCTCTTGTAGAAGCGCGTGTTCTTGAACATGCCATAAGCGGACGTTTCCAGAATCAGCGTCGCGCTGGCCGGAATGCGGCCGGCGTTGCGTTCCAGTATCTCGCGCCAGTCCTTATCGGTGAGGAAGATGCCGGCTTCGCGCACCACGACCAGCTTCAGATCGTCCGCGGCGGCGAACATGGAACCGGTGCAGGCTTCGTCGAGGATGTCGGCCGGGCTGGGCGAGGCGTTTTCGTCCGCAGCGGCCGGACCGTGGAGCGTTACCACGTTCGCGCTCTGCCCGGGGCCAAACGCCGCGGCCTTGGCGGCGGCAAGCGCCTCCTCGCGCAGCGTCGTCTCGGAGCCGAGGATGACCAGCAGGCGCGGGAGCGTCTGCCGGGTCCACCGTGAGGATTTTGGATTTTGGATTTTGGATTTTGGATTTTCAGTCAGCATGTGGTCACTTGCCTGGCTCCAATGAATACTTCAGCTCGGGGATGGGGTTGCCGTTCTTGTCCTGGAGATGGGCGCACATCTTCCAGTCGCCGTTCGTCTGCGTCACGCGCAGCAGCAGCTTGTTCGCCCCCGCCTTAAAAGCAACAGGCACACGGTCCTCGCAGGATTGGTAGCCGCGGTTCTTCAGGTTGGCGAGTACACGCTTGTCATTCAGCCAGGCGACCAGGCCGTCGTCCGCGCCTGCCGCCAATTCGGCTTCCATTTCCTTGGGAGCGAGTACCCACACCAGGGCGTAAGCGGAAACATTCTCCCCGCCGTACAGCTTCAGAAAATCAACCACGTATTCCTGCTCCAGCCCCAGCTCAACGGGGCGCTCGGCCTTGGCCCAGCCGATCTGTTTCTTGCCCTTGCCCGTGTATGTGCGCGCGCTGCCGAAGGCTTCGGATTCCACGGGCTGAGGAGTATCAACCGTGCCGTCGCCCTTGTTGTCGAACGGGCCGATGACCCAGTAGCAAGGGACCGAGGGGCGGGCGGCCAGCGTGGCGTGCAGCGTCAAGGGTGCACCTCGCCAGGCGAGCTCTGCCTTGGCGCAGACGCTGAAGCTGCCGGTGTGTCCGGGGGAGACGTTCGGCGCCCAACGCACTGCGGCCGGGCTGTCCGGGGAGACCTCGAACTGCTCGACAGTTTTGGGAGCCTCAACGGCCGCCTCGGGTGTGCTGGAGAAGGCCAGCGTGCCCGCAACTTTGCTGTCCTGAGCGCCCTTGACCACGGCCAGGAACGTCGTCTTGCCGGGGCTGTCAGGATCAACGCGCAGCGCGAGGGCCGCGCCACTCAGCTCCACCAGGGCAAGCCGGGCTTCCGCGGTATCGGATTTGCGAAGCGCCGCGATCACTTTCTCGAACCCGGTTCGGTACGCGGCCAGCGCCTCCTCCTGCACCGCGGGGTCCTTGTCCATTGCGCCAACCAGTTTGTTCCTGAGATCCAGCAGCGCGGCCGGCGCTGTCCCGGCCATGCGCCAGACTGCGCGGCAAAGGCGGTAAGCTTCCTTGTCGCCTGCGAACCGCCAGCGGTTGGGGGGCGCGGGTTTGCTCAAGTCGGGTTGGGAAGCGGGCGGCTCCTCAAGGTACGGCGTGATTTCGTGTCTGCCGTCGCGGCTCAGCAAGGCCATAGGCCGGCCCAGCAGGTCCGCCCGTTCCGTGGGCGTAAGCGGATAGGAAGCCGTCATTTCCTTGAGGGCATCCCCCGTGCCGGATTTGACCGTCACTTGCAGACTCTCCTTGGCAATTCTGACGGTCAGTCCCAGCCGGTTGGTCTTCTTGGCGGCTTCGAGCAGTTCTTGCGGGAAAGCAGTGTCTTTGCGTCCGGCACCCAATTTCAGAAGCGTGCCGTCGAGGATAAGCGCCTTGTTCTTGTCCACGGCGATGCGCAGAAGTTTGCGCCCGTCCACGCTCAACCCCAGCCCGGCCCAGCCCTGGTTGGGAGTACGATGGAAGTCTATCGTGCAGCCCACAGACGGCTCGGCCGCACCGAGTTGGACCGCGCCCACAAGGGGCGGCCTGGGCGCGCGCGGGTAGTCCAGGCGCAGAGGCTCGGGAGGCAACGGCTTCCCCGGCGGGCAGTTGAGGTCCATCTGGGAGAAGTACTTCGTGTCATGCGGCCAGCCGTAGGATTGCAGCGTCTCGCCCCACTGCTCCCAGCCCCAATCCACGTGAGTGAAAGTGTTGTGCCGCTCCTGGAGCCAGGCGCGCCATTCCGCATTCAGCTTGTCGAGAGAACCGCCGCACAGACTGCGCAGCACCTCCACATACATAAGGGTGCGGGCAGGGCCCGCCACGCGCGAACTGAAGATCTCGTCCCGCCAGATGCGCCACTTCATCAGGCGCTCGGGATTAGTCCAGAAGAAGGCCGTGAAGAGCGTGTGCGCGCTGGCGTAATATTCCTTGGGCGTCTCGCCGCGGATGAGTTCTTCGAGGGAGAGCACGCCTTTCTCGCGCATGAGGCGCAGGCCGGCGTCTACGGGATTGTTGATGGGCGCTTTGTCGAAGACGGCCACAGTGAGCTGCCGCTTCTCCGGATCGTAAACATGATTGGCGAAGAAGTGAGTTATACCCTCGGTGAAGACCAGCGGCGTGTTGAAATTGCCCTGCGACACCAATTGGAGCAGGTGCAGGTTCTCGTGAAGCGATATGTCGTTGCGGTGATAGCTAAGACCGCCGCTCGGATAATTGTACGCGGCGAAACTGGCCGGCAAGGTGACGCCGCCGCCGCCGCCAACCCAATAGTCGTTGATGTCGCTGAAGACGCCCTTCTGCATCAGTTCGAGCGTGGTCGCGTGCGTAAAGGCCATGCGGGTGGTTTCAATGCCGTACGGTTCGCAGCCGATGACTTCGACGTAGTGCGGGTAGGCCAGTTCGGCCAGAATGAGGAAATGCTCGGCCAACTTGTCGCCGACATTGGCCTTCAGCGCGTAGTGCTGGCTGACGTACCAATCGAAACCCGGGGTGTTCTTGCAGCTATGCTGGCCGCCGAAGATCTTCGGAATGTTCTGGCCGACCTTCTTGGTAACGATGCTCTTGAGCGTAGACGTCCTTCCGCTGACAAGCACTTCGCACGGCGTCTCCGCCGGGGTGGGGACGTCCTCGGCGCGGACCGAGGACAGAGACTGTTTAGTTTCAGTTGGCTGTTTAGTCCCAGTCAGCTCCTTGGTTCCAGTCAGTTCCTTAGTTTCAGTTGGCTGTTTAGTTCCTATTGGCTGTTTAGTTTCAGTTAGCTGTTTAGTTTCAGTTACCTGTCCGCCCGGCGTAGGTTCTGTTTTGACAGGAGGCCCCTTGCCACCGCAGCCAACTGAAATTAGACACTCCCCCAAGGCAAGGACAAGAGCGCAGCACAGGCCAAGCAACGTCAGCCCTCCCCCTACGCCCTCCCGCAAGGGGAGGGGGCGAACAAAGCCGCCTCTTACGAACGAACCAGGCTTCATCATTCCAGGGTTACCCATTTTTTCTCCCGCGCCGCTTGGTAGATCGCCTCCATCACTCTCACGCGCGCCGCCGCCTCGCGCGCCGGCACCAGCGGCAGGTCCTTCTGGCCGCCGATCGCGTCCAGCAACTGGAGCAGCGGATGCGGCGGGCCTGCGGGCAGCTTGCCCCACGGCCGGGCGCCGTCCGCCCCCTCGACCTTCTTCGTGCGCAGGTACAGCCGGTCGTTGAACATCACGGCGTGGCCTTCCGTGCCGGAAACCAGCAACCCCACGGGGTTCGCCGGTTCCACCCAGCCTGCGGAGAGCGTCCCCGCCGCGCCGTTCTTGAAGCGCAGCGTGGCCTGCCCGGTTTCGTCGCACTCAGCGTAGCGGCCGGTCACCGAGCGCAGTTCCGCGCTGACAGCCTCGACGTCGCCCAGCAGCCACATCAGCATGTCCAGAGCGTGCGTGCCAATATCCGCGAACCCGCCGAGCGCTCCGCACTTCGCATCCACCGTCCATTTCCATTCGTCGTCGAACGAGCCTTGCAGCACGCAGTCGTTGCAGAAGGAGCAGTGGGCGCGGACGATCTTGCCGAAGTTGCCCTTGGCCAGGTTCTCCTTGATGAAGATGTGCTGCGCCACCGTGCGCAGGACGTAGCCCGTGGTGAAAAGCACGCCCGCTTTCTCGACGGCGGCGGCCGTTTCGGCGCTGTCTTTCGCGCCCACAGCGAGCGGTTTTTCGACGAAGATGTGTTTCTTGGCCTTGGCCGCGGCGGTGACCAACTCGGCGTGGCGGCCGGTTTCCGAAGCGATCAAAACCGCAGTCACCTCCGCATCGCCCCAGATTGCAGCCGCGTCTGCGACGGCCTTGGCGCCCAGTTCCGCGGCGCGCTTCCCGGCCCGCGCCGCATCGTGGTCCCAGACGTACTTCACGTTCACGTCCGGGCGCGTCTTGAGAATGTTGACGAACATCGGCGTGTGGATGTGCGCACAACCGGCCAAGGCCAGCGTGATCTTCTTCTCGTCCGCGGCCTCAGCCAGCCGGCCGGCTGTCGCCGCTACGGCGCCGGCAAGCGCGGCGCTCTTCACAAAGTCCCTGCGTGTGATGGGGGTCATTATCAGTTGTTCTCCAGTCTTCCTTGCGGCCAGGTCTTGTTCTTGATCGGCTCCAGGATCGCCGCCACTTCCTTGGCCAGGGCCGGGTCGCAGGGCGCTTCGAGGGCGGCGAGGTTGTTCTTGATGTGCGCTGCCGTCGCCGTCCCGACCAGGGTCGTGGCGATGTCTTCGTTGGCCAGAGCGAACTGCATGGCCAGGCGGCTGATGTCCGCGCCCTGGCGCTTGCAGCACGCCGCCGCCTGCGCGCAGGCCCGCTTGATGTCTTCTCCCGCGGGGTGCCAGGAAGGCGGGCCTTTTTCAGAGAGCAGCCCCATAGCCAGGGGCGAGGCGCTGATGATGCCCACCTGCCTAGCCTTCAGGTACGGAATCAGGCCCAGCAGCGCCGTGTCGTTCAGGCAGTAATGGCAGTAGGAGAGGATCGTGTCCACCGGGGCCTGGTCAATGACGGCTGGGAAGATCTTCAGCGGCAGGCCTGTGATCCCGATGAAGCGCGTCTTGCCGGATTTTTGCAGCTTGCGCAGGGCGGGCACCGTTTCTTCCGGTATCTGTTTCAGCGCGCCGAACTCGATGTCGTGGCACTGGAGCAGGTCCACATAGTCCACGCGCAGGCGTTTGAGGCTCTCTTCCAGGCCCGCAGTGACGCGCTGGGCCGAGAAGTCGAAGGTGTTGTCGCCGTAGCGGCCCACCTTGGTGGCCAGGCAATACCGGCTGCGCGGCACCCCCGCCAGGCATTTGCCCAGCATCGTCTCGGCCTTGGTCAGCCCGTAGTAGGGCGAACAGTCGAAGTAGTTTATCCCCGCGTCCAGCGCCGTATGCACGGCGCGGACACATTCCTCTTCGGTCACATTGCGGAACACCCCGCCCAGCGGGGAAGCCCCAAAGCCGATCACCGACACTCTCATCCCCGTCTGGCCCAGAACACGGTATCTCATCGTTTCCCTCCGCGGCCCCTGAACTCTTGGCCATGCCGCGCATAGTATAGCGGCAAAGCCGAATTCTTCATTTTGAATTATGCCTGTCGCCCTCATAATTGTGCCGCAGTTCATGTTTCCGGAAGAGGGGCGAAGATGACAAGTTCACAGGGCAACGCGGGAGCTTTCCAGGGCACAACCGTCCTGGCGGTGCGCCGGGGCAACGTGGTGGCCGTGGGCGGCGACGGGCAGGTGACACACGGCACGACGGTGCTGAAGGCCACGGCGCAGAAAATCCGCAAGCTGAAGAATGGCGTGCTCGTGGGCTTCGCCGGTTCCACGGCCGACGCGATCGCCTTGCTGGAACGCTTCGAAGGCAAGATAGACCAGTTCAAGGGCAACCTGCGCCGCGCCAGCGTGGAGCTAGCCAAAGAGTGGCGCACCGACCGCTCCCTGAGGCGCCTGGAGGCCATGCTCGTGGCCGCCGACAAGGAAGCCCTGCTCCTCGTCAGCGGACAGGGCGACGTGGTGGAGCCGGATGACGGGGTACTCGGCATCGGTTCCGGCGGGCCGTATGCCTTGGCTGCTGCCCGCGCTCTGCTCAAGCACACGCAGTTGCCGCCGCGCCAGATTGTTGAGGAAGCCCTCAAAGAAGCCGCGGCGATCTGCATATACACGAATGAGCACATCATGGTCGAGGAGATCACAGGCTGAGTCTCAAGCCTCACGCCTCAAGCCTCACATCGGAATGACTCCGCGCTTCCGGCTGACCTCAATAACAGCGTCGCGCAGCTTCTCATACACTGGCCGCGGGTTGGGGATGGCTTCGATTAACAGGTCTGGGTCCAGCTTGTCGCTCGAAAACACCTCGATAGTGCCGACGTTCAGCATCCGGTCCCAGAGTGTTTGCTTCAACTGGACATCCTTTACCCGGCCCAGGTCCAGGGAGTCCACGCGTTTGACCAGCAAGCCCTGTTCGCGCTCGATCAGCCGCCGCGTGATTTTGTAGCGCCGGCTCTTTATGCTGGCGGCGGTATAGGCCGCCATCAACCCGCAGGCCACCGCCAGGGCCAAGCCAGGCACCCAAAGCCAGGGCTGGTTTTCTTTGGCGCCCCAAACGGCGCCAGCCAAGCCGAGCAGTCCCAGGAGTCCGCCGGCAAAATACGCCCTGAAGCCCAGCCACTGTGACACTGGGCCTTCGAAGATCGTCGGATCTTCGTCCGCTGCGCCAGCCTTGGGCGCGCCCGGCTCGCTGCTCTGCGGCGGGTGCATGGGCGGAAGATCGGGATTGGGTGGGTTGTTCATGGCAGTCACTCCTGAAAAGTACCCAGCGGCGCACAGGAACGCAAGGGAAAACAGGCCGGGGACGCCACATGTCCCTCTCCCCTGTGGGGAGAGGGACTTGCGTTGCGACAGCTCATTTCTTCCACCAGTCCCCGTCCTGCTCCCAAGACTGGCGCTGTTCCTCGTGTTCGGCCATGCCGCCGTAGGCCGCGAGCTGCCGCAGCATGTGCCAGCTTGAGTAGGCCAATACTCCAAAGAACACCACAGGGAACAAGCCGTATCCCCGCCCGAGGAAGTGGAGCACCAGGCCCAGCACGGCCATCAGCAGCGCGGCATAAAAGGACACCTTGAACACCAAGCGGTCCCCGCGCCGGGGCGCCTTCCAGGTAACCGCCTCGCGCAGGATCTGGCCGCCGTCGAGGGGAAATATAGGCAGCAGGTTCACCGCGCCCCACAGCAGGTTGAACCACAGGAACGAGTCCAGCGCCCAAAGAAGGTAAATGTTGGGTGCAGTCATGCGGCCGTTTCTCAAGGCCAACAGGACACCGTAGGCCAGACCCCCGAGAATGAAGCCGGCGCCCGGTCCCCAGAGGCAAATCAGTATCTGCGGCCAGTGCCCCGGGGCTTGGCGGCCCCCGGTACACAGGCCGCCAAAACAGTAGATACACACGCGGTTTTCACGGTCGCCGAAGTACCGTCCGCAGAGCGCGTGGCCGAACTCATGCACCAGGATGGAGAAGAGCATGCAGCCGACGCTGATCATGACCAGGGAGAACGGCACCGACTCCTGGTAGCACAGCAGCAGCGCCATCAGCCAGAACGCCGGATGCACGCGGACAGGCGTGCCCAACATTCTCCATCTCAGGTCCCAGGGGGTGCGCCGCGGCTCAACCAGAATCATCTTTCTTATCCTATACGGTGCGCGGCGCGGCTTCAAAATCTCTAAAATGCCGTTTTGTGACGGCAAAGTTGCGTTGTAGTGCCAAGGCCTGCTGCCCTGTTACGTCGAACTGACCCAGCTTTCGTGTACCAGGGCCTCAGCCCTGCCGCTGTCCAGCGTCCTGAAATAGGCGCCCTGCGGGGCCTGCTGGGTCAGCAGTCTTACGCGCGGTTGGACCTCCTTTTGCTCAGTTTTCCCGCTTTGCTGCGCCCCCTGCATTGCCGCCAGCACGTCCTCAGTCTTGGGCTGCTCGAACTTCTCGTCCGGCTGCAGCTCCGACACCGCTTCGGTTGCGCTGGCGCTCAAGAGCTTGGGCCAGAGCTTTTTGAAGAGCGCGTGGGAACTGTAGGCGTCCGCGCTGTTGAACCGGCCGTTAATGGCGAACGCATAGCCAATCACGTCGGGCTTCTGGTCGGCGATACCGGACAGCGCCTTGACGTGCGCCTCAATGCTTTCCTGGACCTTGGTGTGCTCCAGCGTCAGTTGCAGGCTGGTGACCGAAGCTTCGTCCACTACCTCGGCGCCCAGGGCACTGCTCAGCTTGGTTTGCGATTCCGCGACCTGTTCCCAGACCTGCTGCTGGCTGCTGCCCGCCCTGGTGGCCAGCTTGGCGCCTCTCGAGGAGATCTGGAGCGTAGAGGAACTGAACTCCGCGGCGCTCTCCGCGCCGCGTCCGCGCCAGCGCCCCCGCTCCACGCAGAAGGCGGAGATCGGCAGCTTGCCGGACTTGGCGGGCGCGATGAAATCCACGGCGAGCACCCGGTCCTGTTTGCCGCCTTTCACAATGTCGCCGGACTGGATGTAGATTTCCTCATCGGAGAGGTTCTCTATCGCCAGCTCTCTGACGTCCTCGGTCTCGTAAACGACGGCCTTTTTCTGCTCCAGTGCTTCCTGAAGCGTCAGGTAAGGCCTGCCGCCCGGCCGGTCCGGGGCATGAAGCAGGAAGACGGCGAGGTTTTCATGCGTGTACGGCCCGGAGAGTTTATAGTCTGCGTCTGCAACTTGCATGTGCGGTCCCTCCCCACGATGAGAAGCCAAGGCCTACACCCGGCTCTTCTTCCTTAAGTTTACCCCCTCGCCAAGGCTTGGCAACCGCAGGAAACAACGGCCAGCCAAAGGGAGCGCAGGATTTCGAGTTCCGGGTTTGGCTGTGGAAAACCTCAAAGTTGCGCGTAATCTTACCGTGTCGTGGTGCGTCAGGCTAATCACTGTGAGGGATCCATGAAGAATACGAACATCTGTCTCGCCTTGGTCCTGCTGGCCTGTCTGCCGGGCCTGAGCGGGAGCGAAACGGGAACTGAGTGCTACGTCAAGAAGGCGACCTGGCAGGAATCGCTGGCCGCGGCCTGGGAGGCGGCGAACAAGCGCGAGGCCGAGAAGCCGGCCGCCGCGGCGCCCGCCAAACCGGATGACGAGTGGGGGCCGTGGTACTACATCGGCACGTTCCAGACCCCGGGCAAGAGCTCCTTCACGGAAGCGTTCCCCCCGGAGAAGGAGTGCGACTTCACCAAGCCCGTCGGCAAGCTCCGCTGGAAAGCCCATCCCGAATGGGATGACGGCGTGTGCCATGAGCTGCACGCCGGCAGCAACACCGCCACGTACCTGTGCCGGATCATCAAGGCCAAGACCCCCAAGACCGTCACCGGCTATTTTGGCAGCGACGATGGCATGGTGGCCTGGCTCAACGGCAAAAAACTCATCTCCCACGACGTGCCGCGCGGCGTCGAGCCCAATTCCGACCAGGCGAAACTCGAACTTGTGGCCGGCGAGAACAAGCTGCTCTTCAAGGTCCACAATCAGTCCGGCTCCTGCGGCTTCTACTTCTCCACCTCCCCCACCCCAGGCGCAAACCAGGGCCACAAAGGGCAAGCGCGCGAAGCCCTGTGGGAACTGGTGCAGCGCGACTTCCCCGACGGCGAAGCGCGCAAACAGATGGCCTGGGAGAGACAGGACAAAATCTGGGACAAAGACTGGCCGGGCGGCGACGTGAGCGCCCTCACGCAACGCTATGCCCAGGCCACCGCGCCGCTGCTGGCCGCTCAAGCGCGGGACCTTGCCGCCAAGGCCAAGGATGCGAAGGACCTCGCCGCTGTCCGCCAGGTCTATCACCGCTCCAAGGCTATGGAGGAGGCCACCGCCCAGTTCAAGGACTTCAATCTCTCCGCCTTGCGCCTGGCCATTGAAGACCTGGTTCAGACCTACGGCCCAAAGTACGCGAAGGGCAAGGAGTATCTGGCGCGGCTGGCGGAGATCGAGAAGGCCGCCGGCGAAGTGTCCGCGACGGGCCAGAAGTCCGATCCCGCGCGCTTTGCACAGGTGGCTGAACAATGCAAGGCCTTGCGCAAGGAAGCCTTGCTGGCCAACCCACTGCTCGACTTCCAATCGCTGCTGCTGGTCAAGCGCAGCCCCAAGCAACTGGGCATGCCACAGAACTGGCAAGGCAACTGCGCGCTGGCCCGCAACGGCTACGACAACGAAATCGCGGTCCTCTCGCCTGTCAGCCCCGAGGGCAAGCTGAGCACTTTGTACAAGCCCAAGAACGGCGAGTTCGTCGGCGACATCGTCCTCCATTTCGATGCTGACAAAATGGCCTTCTCCATGCCGGGCAGCAACAACAAGTGGCAGGTCTGGGAGATGAAGAGCGACGGCACGGGCTTGCGCCAGGTAACGAGCGGCGAGTATCCCGACGTGGACAACTATTACCCTTGCTACCTCCCCAACGGCAAAATCATTTTCTCGTCAACGGGCTGTTTCCAAGGCGTGCCTTGCGTCGGCGGAGCCAATTGGGTGGCCAACCTGTACATCATGGATGCCGACGGCAAGAACATGCGGCAGCTCTGTTTCGATCAGGACCATGACTGGTATCCCTTCGTCATGAACGATGGCCGCGTGATGTACACGCGCTGGGAGTACTCCGACACCGCCCACTACTTCACCCGCATCCTGATGCGCATGAACCCGGACGGCACCGGGCAGATGGAACTGTACGGCAGCGAGTCCTACTGGCCGAACTCGATCTTCTACGCCAAGCCCATCCCGGACAGTGCCACCAAGTTCGTCGCCATCGTCTCCGGCCATCATGGCGTGCCGCGCATGGGCGAAATGTTGCTCTTCGACGCCGAGCGGGGACGCCACGAGGCTGACGGCGTCATCCAGCGCATTCCCGGCTACGGCAAGAAGGTTGAACCGATCATCAAGGACCAGTTGGTGAACGATTCCTGGCCGAAGTTCCTGCATCCCTATCCGCTCAGCGACAAGTACTTCCTCGCCGCCAGCCAGCCCAAGCCCAACATGCAATGGGCGATCTACCTCGTGGACGTCTTCGACAACATGTTCCCGCTGGCCGAAGTGCCCGGCTACGCGCTGCTCGAACCTATCCCCCTGCGCAAGAGGCCCACCCCGCCGATCGTTCCCGAAAAGGTCAAGCCGGATACGAGCGACGCCTACGTTTATCTGACCGACATTTACGAAGGCCCTGGTTTGAAGGGCATCCCGCGCGGCACGGTGAAGAAGCTGCGGATTTCGGAGCCGCATTACACTTATCCGCACATGGGCGGCCACATCAACGTCGGCGTGGAAGGGCCGTGGGACGTGCGCCGCATTCACGGGACCGTGCCTGTCTACGAAGACGGCTCGGCGGCCTTCACCATCCCCGCCAACACTCCGATCACCGTCCAGCCGCTCGATGAGCAAGGCCGCGCCTTGCAGATCATGCGCAGTTGGTTCGTGGCCATGCCGGGAGAGTCCATCTCCTGCGTGGGCTGCCACGAAAGGCAGAACACGGCCCCCGAGGCCAGGCGTCCCATAGCCATGACCAAGCCGCTCTCGGAGATCACGCCCTGGTACGGTCCGGCGCGCGGCTTCAGCTTCAAGCGCGACATGCAGCCGGTGCTCGACAAGTTCTGCGTCGGCTGCCACAACGGCCAGCCCTACGAAGGCAAGAACACGCTGGACTTCGCCGCCAAGCTTACCGAAACACCGGATAAAATCATCGAGGCGCGAAAGCGAGGCCCGTTCACTTCTCTGGCCGACTTTTTCCACCGTGTCACACCTTCCGGAGAGGAGTTCGAATCGATGATTCGAGCCGGGGCGTTTGACGATTTCGGCGAGAAACGAACGCGGCAGTTTTGGCAGGCGCAATATCTGTTGCGAACGTTCGGCTCAGCGTCAGAGCCAAAACAGGGCTGGCTCATTCCTCCGGCAGACCCGGCCAAGCTGCCGGAACTTCCCGTGGTCGAGCCGACACGCAAGGAGCGCCTTCAGGCGGAAACGGAGCTTTTTGGATTTGCCGTGAGCGGTTATTTGCTTGAGCTTTTTGACAACATCGTTTGGGACATGTATTACCCCGTGAAACACCTAGAGGAATTCGTTAACCAAACCGTTTCCGTCTACAACCTCATGGTGGAACAGCGAGTTCATCATCAAATCACGGAT
>JBEKKG010000084.1:0-13640 GCA_050010835.1 Planctomycetota bacterium | reverse complement strand
TCAACAGCGAGTTCGGCCACCTGAAAGCTCAATGCTGTCTCTATTCAATTGTCAAAGAGCCATGGTCCAAACGTGATTTGGACGAGAACAGTAGCCAATAAGCAAGTGCCGTGCCAAAGACAAGAACTTTCGTCCAAACACATCTTGGCCAATGATGTCCTGGGGCCGCTACGCAGGTTGTAACTCCTGAACTATAGAAAAAGAAGGTGACCGGCCGTCACTTGAGTCACCTCCGGTCATTAGAACAGGTCATCTTGGCCCTGCACTACCAGTCTACGGCGAGGGCCGCGAGGCCGGGGAGGCAACGCGCGGTTGACCTGAACCCCAAACGTCAAGCCGCTTTCCCTTCCGCCGGAGAGGTTGTCTGTCCCCGTAGCTTCCCCCTTCAATCCAGAATCGGCCAGGACCATCACTTCTCAAAACAACATCCCCTATAGTATAATACGATTGCGGCGCATAGTTGTCAAGTGCAGATTTCAAAAAATCTGGAAAGGCAGGGCGGGGCGGGGCGGGTTGCCAACCCGCCCTACGCCCAATCTCCAAACGGCAAAGATGCGACGCTGTGCCTTGAATACTCATCCGCGAGATTTACTTCGCCGAGCCGGTCTTGTCCTTCTTGGCTGTGTACGTCACCTTCACGTTTGCCAGATAACCGTCACCGTCCAAGTCAATGAGTATCGGCATGGTTATGAGCTGCTTCTTCACGTCGCCGTTGCTGAAGCCCAGTTCCAGCAAGCTGGCAAGCAAGGTTTGCTTCTTCACCGCGTACGTGAATTTCACAGGGCTTGCAGTATAGCCGCCGGCCTTGCTGAGTTTGCCTGAAAGTTGGATACTGTCCATGCTATTGCTGCCTTTGCCCTTGGCACTCAATGCAAATGTGCTGGTATAGCCGCCAATGAACACTCTCAGGCTCTTTTTATTCGGTGAGAAACCTTTTGCGACGGGCAGCGTGCCGGTAAAGCTCATATTGTCGGCTTTGGTCTTTTTGAAGGTGAATTTCAGCGAGCTCTTCGACACTTTGAATTGCGTGGGATCGGTTGTGACGCCCGGCGGATTGATAACCACAGTGACGGTTTCGGTGGTGGAGCTCACGCCGTTGCTGATCGTCACGGTTACGCTGTAAACCCCCGGACTGGTGTAGATGTGGGTCACCGACGAGCCCACGCCCGTGGTGCCGTCGCCGAGGTCCCAGGTGTAAAGCAGTAGATCCACGCCGGGGTCGGAAGCCGCCGTGCTCAACGTCACCGGCTGGCCCGCGGCCACCGGCTGCGGTGGTGACAGCGGCGAAGTAACGGTCGGCGCAGTGGGAGTGCCCGCGCCGGCTATGGTCAGGATCAGAGATTCCGTGTCCGTGCCCACCGTGTTAGTGGCGGTAAGTTGAATGGCGGTTTCACCACATACAGTTGGCGTACCGGAGATCGTGTCGCCGGCGATGTTCAGCCCCGCAGGCAGATTCGCTGCCGCAAAGGTCATCGGGGCCATGCCCGAAGCTGCGATCTGGTAGCTGAACGCCGTGCCTTCTGTTGCCGAGGCCGTCAAGGCGCTGGTGATGGCCGGCGCGCCCGCAGCGTTGATAGTGATGGCGAGTGTCTCCGTGTCCGTGCCAAGGCTGTTGCCGGCGCTGAGAGTCACGTTTGCCGTGCCCATGGCGGTGGGCGTGCCGCTCAGCGTGTCCACGGAGAAACTCAGCCACGCCGGCAGGCCCGTGGCGCCGAAGGTGATTGTCGCATTCCCCGAAGCCGTGATCTTGTAGGTGAATGCCGCGCTCACCTGGCCCGTGGCTGTGAGCGGGCTGGTTATTGTCGCCGCGCCTTGAGGGTTGATGGTGAGCTGCAAGGTCTTGCTGTCGCTGCCCGACGAATTGGCTGCGCCAATGGTGATGTTGGTCTGGCCCGCAGCCGTAGGCGTGCCGCTGATCCTCGCGCCGCTGAGGCCCAAGCCGTTGGGCAGCGGCTGGGCGCTGAACGTCATGGGCGTGGCGCCCGTCGCCGTGATGGTGTAGGAGAACTGCTGCCCCACCGTGCCCGTCGCCGTAAGCGTGCTGGTGATCGCCGGCGCCTGGCTGGCGATATTGATGCTGAGGGTCGCCGAACCCGTGCCGCTGGCGTTCGTGGCACTGATCGTTACGTTGTTGCTCCCGATCGCGGCCGGCGTCCCCGTGATCGCACCAGTGTTCGTGTCCACGGAGGCCCACGACGGCAGGCTGGTGGCGTTGTAGCCCGTGGGGCTGTTGCTGGCGGTTATCTGGTAGCTGAAGGCCACGCCCACCGTCCCGCTGGCCGTGGTGGCGCTGGTGATGGCCGGCGCGTTGGCGTTCGCCGGGTTGACTGTCACAACCACATTGGCGCTGGTGTGGAGACCCAAGGTGTCCGTCGCGGTCACGGTCGCCGTTAAAGACCCAGCCGCAGTGTAGGTGTAGGTGGGGTTCTGGACTGTTCCCGGCCCTTTATTATCGCCGAAAGTCCACGCATAGGTCAGCGCGCCAGTCCCGCCTGTGGCGGCCGACGAGAAGGTAACTGTCTGGCCCACGCCCGCCGGATTGGGCGTGGCTGTCGGAACTGTTGGAAAGACAATGGCCGGGTTGACTGTCACAACTACATTGGAGCTGGTGTGGACACCCAAGGTGTCCGTCGCGGTCACGGCCGCCGTTAAAGACCCAGCCGCAGTGTAGGTGTAGGTGGGGTTCTGGACTGTTCCCGTCCCTTTATTATCGCCGAAATCCCACGCATAGGTCAGTGCGCCAGCCCCGCCTGTGGCGGCCGACACGAAGTTTACAGTCTGGCCCACGTCCGTCGGATTGAACGTGGCTGTCGGGGCTGGAAATACAATGGGCGCCGGCTGGGCCACGTAGGCCATACCCGTCAGTAGGGTTACGCCCGCCCCCACCGTGCTATTCGGCTTGTTGGTCAACGCGCCTGTCGAAGTATTGAAACCAAAAGTCGCGAGAAGGTTCGCGTTTAGGTTGGCCGCGAACAAGAAGTTCCCGTTCCGATTCAACGCGAGCAAGCTGCCGTTAGGGGGATTCGTTGGGAAGGCTGAACTGCTCACCTTAGTGAGAGTCGTGCTCAGGCCGCTGCCTGAAATCTGGAATACGCCCACATTGCTATTCATGTTTTCCACCTCTACGTAAAAACCGTTGGGATGCAAAACGCCGTAGAAGGCAGAGCCAATCCCTGAAGCGTTATTCCCTAAGGTGGGGACGCCCGCGGAAGTGGTGCAGGCGTAAACATTAGAGGAGTCTGCTATGAAGAGCCGTCCTGCCGAGTCCGTGGTGTAAGCCAACGGAGAGCCCACGCCCGCCGGCGCGAAGGGCGTGCCGTTGAGCGCGCTCAACACGCCGGTCGAGGCGTTGACGCTGAAACACGCAATGGTGGTGGCGCCGCCGCCTGTATAGACGTAATTGCCGTCCTGGCTGAAGGCAGTTGAGAGAGGTGATGCCGTGCCCGTAGGAAAGGGGCTGCCGACCGCAGGTGTGGCCGCCGTCGCAGTAATGTTGAAACTCGCTATATAGCCTTTACTATCGCCCACCACCAGCGGCGAACCGTTGGGCTGCACGGCCAGGGTTGCCCAAGAAGTCCCAGGCACGCCCAGATTGATCGGACTGCACGGCAGCGCTGTAAGCGCGCCTGTCGCCGCATTGATGGCGAAGGCGAACACCGTGTTCGAGCCGGCGTTGAGCACATAGAGCCGCCCGTTCAAGCTGTCCAGCGCCATTCGTTCGCTAAAGCCAAAGGCTCCGTCTCCGTTGCCGCCGGTCGCAAAGGGGGAACCGGAGAGAGGGGCCAGCGAACCATCAGAATCGTTCACCGCAAAACCATAGATATAGTTGCAACTGCCGCCTTTGTCGTTCAAGGCATACAGAAAACCTAAGGTGCTCTGTTTGTTGACGGCCACTGCCACAGTGGCGCTGGTGTGGACACCCAAGATGTCCGTCGCGATCACAGTCGCCGTGAAACTCCCCGTCGTGGGGTAGGTGTGCGTGGGGTTCTGGACGGTCCCCGTCCCGCCATCGCCGAAAGTCCACGTGTAGGCCAGCGCGCCAGTCCCGCCTGTGGCGGCAGACGTGAAGTTTACGAGCTGTCCCACGTTTGCCGGATTGGGCGTGGCTGCCGGGCCTGCTGTAAATGTAATCGGGGTGACGGTCACGGGCGAGAATATGCAAGCGATGTCGGCCTGCGCCAGGGCCGGTACCGTCACAGCCAGGCTATTCCCGGCGGCAGTTCCCGTAGTGGTTGTAAGGGGCGTGGCGCCACTGGTCCAGACGTCATACCAAGCGACGGTGTACGGTCCGTTCGTGAGGCTGCTAAGCGTCAATGTCTGTCCGCCCAGCGTCGTGGCCACCGTATTTTGAACCCACACATAACCGTGATCGCTCATCTGCATCGCCCAGGCCTTGCAATTGGGGTCGGAGACGGCGGGAGTGGTTGGCGTGAGCGCATTATTGCAGGCTAGAGCCCCGCAGGTTGCGACAAAATCGGAGTGAATCTTCAAATGCGCCTGCATCTGGGCGCCGGAAGTGGCATCCGTGAGCATTGGAAAAGTTCCGTTGTCGCACCAGAGCAGCGGCGTCATGGCCGTGCCCGCCGCAAAGCCCGCCCAGATTCCATTGTGCAGATGCGCAGGCTGCGTGGCGTAAGGGGGCGGAGGGGGCCCAACAGGCCACGAGGGGGCGGGTGCGCTGGCCCACCCGCCAAATTCTGTGACCACAACAGGCTTCAGGAACGAACGCAACTGGCCGGTTTCGAGAGCCACCGTCGCGGCGATGCCGATGTTGTCAATCTGGCTGGCATACGAATCCGTTGCAGGAATATCAGTCCCCCCTGCGGCCGGCCAGGTTTTGGGCCAGTATAGCAAACCGACTGGAGGATTCGCTGGTAGTGAACAGCCTTCGTCAGTCAGGGAGAACAGGAGAGGGTAAGCGCCCTGGGCATTGGTACGGAAATTGTCGTTCTGTGCGAAGTAACTGCGTACCGCCGCGCACCAATCCGAGGTATTCGTCGTGTTATGTCCCGGGATAGGTGGAGCTTGGAGGGGGAAACCGTAGTCGTACACCCACCCGTTGGTGCCATTCATTTCGCACATGCCCACCCAGCCCACGATGCTTTGGCTGTAGCCCCAGCGGGCCAGGATATAACGATAGAAGTTCTGCTGATAGCGCCACTGTGCGGCGCCGGCGCCGGTGGTGACGAAGAACTGCCAGGCTGGCATCGGCTGGCCCGCGATCTGAATGGTGCTGTACGCGTTATTCGCCCAGGTGCTCTCCCCCCAACCAGGGTCGTTAGCGGCGTCGTTATTGTCTTCGAATTGGGCATGGTTCCAGATGGTCGGCAGCAGATACACCCCGGCAGATTCGGCACGTGCAACCACCCCGTCAATATAGAGGCAGGCGGTTTGATCGTAGTTGCCCAGTCCTCCTGTGATGTTTTCAAGGGGCACCCGGTTGCTGGACGGCGGGCCCATGGCCGGTGTTGCCTGCCCATTGGCGAACCAGAAGCTCAACAAGTTCTCGCCGCTCGCCGGCATATTGGCCAACGGCGGCTGCTCGACATCCGTTTGCCAGCCGTTGTTGTGGCCGATGCCGTAAAACGGGGCGCCGTCGCTGAAACGCAGAAAGCCGCCGTTGATCTGCACAAAGCCATGCAGGCTGGACGCGACGCAAGTGAAACTCACCCGCGCGGCAGAGGCTGTGCCGACGGCATCCGTCGCCGTAACGTCCACGTGCCACGTACCCGTTTGTGTGGGCGCGAAGCGAACCAGCCAGGCACTATCGGTGTAAAAGCCGTAGACGGTGCGCGTGCTCAAGTCCGGCGCCGTGAAAGTCGCAGATAGATTAACGCCGCCTTGCGTGGGGTCAGCCTCGTAGGGCTTCGTGCTGGCGGTCGTCAGCGGAACATTGAATTCGATCTTACCGTATTCCGGCACCTGCGTCGGATTGCCCGGCACCGTGACGGTCACGGTGCCCACAGTCATGGCGCTGGCATCGGCAGCCAAGACGAACGCCAGCAGCAAGGACAGCCAACAGCACCATGTTCTCTGCATGACAATTCTCCTATGCAAATACCCCACAAAATCCACTGGGATACCCGGCCTGGTTTGAAAGGCTGTGGCGAGCCCTATACGTCAGCAAGCGGTTTGTCAGTCTTGACCGCGCCCAAAAGGATCGTGGTTCGGATAAAGACCCACAAACTGTAGTATACCTCTGTGGCAAGGGTAAAGCAAGTGTTCTCGCCAAAGGGGGAGTGTTTCATCTCAGTTAGCCTGCGAAGGAGCCACGGGCGCCTTCGCCCGAGGTACGGCGGGCGAGGCGCCCGCCGCTCCTAACTGAAATGAAACACTCCCCGCCAAAGGAATTTGCAGGGGGGTGCGTAGCCAGCCAGTTGTACCACGGGCGTCTCGCCCGTGGCGAACAGGGCGCCACGACCGGGACGGTCGTGGTACAAACGCTCCTGCGTGGACTTATTTCTTGGCTACGCACTCTTTGCAGGGGGCGCCCGGCAGATCGAGTGCCCTGTCCCCGTTTACTGTCCCCGTTTACTCTTTCTCAGGGGCGTAACTTGAGCTAGAATTCAGCGGCGCGACATATAAAAGAAGGGCATGACCCCGGACGAGGCGCAGAAGATCATCCTCGGCGGCGCGGACGTAAAGGCAAATGCGCATGGCTTGGAATAAGATGACTGGCAAAACAGGGCAGCATTTTCTGGCGGCCATCTTGATCATCGGCGTCGCCGTAGCCTTGCGGGCTGCTTTCCTTGCTAATCTGGGGAAGGGCGAGGCCTACCTGACGTTCTATCCCGCCGTGATGATCGTCGGATTCTACGGAGGACTTTATGCCAGCCTGCTGGCCACAGTCCTTTCGGCGCTCCTGGTCTTCTATTGGGTGCAAGGCGGCTCCATGTCTCCTGCCGAATGGCAGGCCCTGACAGTCTTCTGTTTGAGTTGCACGCTGGTCTCGTGCATTTGCGAAGTGCTGCAACGCGCCAAGGCGCGGGAGAAACTGGCCGAGCAGGCGCTGCAGCAGATCAACGCCGACCTGGACCGGCGCGTCCGCGAACGCACGGCGGAACTGGAGGCGGCCAACCGCCTGTTGGGCGAGAGCGAGGCGCGCTTCCGGCTGATGGTCGAGAACGTGAAGGACTACGCCATTTTCATGCTCGACGCCGGCGGCCATGTCGTGAGCTGGAACGCGGGGGCCGAACGCATCAATGGCTATCACGCGGGCGAAATCATCGGACAATATGTCTCGCGGTTCTATCCGAAGGAGGACATCGAGAGCGGCAAGCCCGAACAGAAGCTGGCGGTGGCCACCGCTGAAGGACGCTCTGAAGACGAAGGCTGGCGGGTGCGCAAGGACGGCTCGCGCTTCTGGGCCAATGTGGTCATCACGGCCCTGCGCAATGAGGCGGGCCAGTTGCGCGGCTTCGTCGAAATCACGCGCGACGTCACCGAGCGCAGGCGGGCGGAGGAAGCCCAGACCAGGTTGGCGACGGCGGTGGAGCAGGCGGCCGAGACGATTGTGATCACCGACGCGCACGCCACAATCCTCTACGCCAATCCGGTGTTTGAGAAGATAACCGGATACACCCGCGAGGAAGCCATCGGCCAGAACCCGCGGCTCCTCAAGAGCGGCAAGCAGGACGCGGAGTTCTACCGCCGGATGTGGGACAGGCTCAGCCGCGGCGAGGTCTGGCACGGCCACTTAATCAATAAGAGGAAAGACGGCACGCTTTACGAAGAGGAGGCGACCATTTCGCCCGTGCGAGACACGCTGGGCCGGATTGTCAATTATATTGCGCTCAAGCTCGATGTGACTCGTGAGGCCCAACTCGAAACCCAACTCCACCAGGCCCAGAAGATGGAATCCATCGGCCGGCTGGCCGGTGGCGTGGCCCATGACTTCAACAACATTCTTTCCGTGGTTCTGGGCTATGGCCAGATGGCTCTGGATAGGATAGCCGCGGACGACCCGTTGCGCAAGAAGCTCGAAGCCGTCGTCCGGGCCGGTGAACGCGGCGCGGCGCTGGCACGGCAGCTTCTCATCTTCAGCCGCAAGCAGGTCGTCGAACCGAAGGTGCTCAGCCTCAACCTGGTGGCAGCCGATTTCGAGAAGATGTTGCGCCGGCTGATTGGCGAGGACGTTACGCTGACGCTGGCCCTGGCGCCCGACCTCGGCCCTATCCGCGCCGATACCGGGCAGATTGAGCAGGTCCTCATGAACCTGTGCGTCAACGCCCGCGACGCCATGCCCCAAGGCGGGAAGCTGCTCATCCAGACGGCCAACGTGACGTTGAATGAGACGTACGCCAGAGAACACCCCGGCACGGCGCTTGGCCCCCACGTCATGCTCGCCGTCAGGGACACCGGCAGCGGCATGTCGCCTGACGTGCTCGCGCATATATTCGAGCCGTTCTTCACCACCAAGGAACCGGGTAAGGGCACGGGCCTGGGGCTGTCCGTCGTCTATGGCATTGTCGAACAGTCCGGGGGCAGCATCACTGTGTACAGCGAGGTGGGCCACGGCACGACGTTCAAGGTGTACTTCCCGTGTGCTCTACCCCCAGCCAGGGCAGTGGGGTCACGTAAGACCCTGACTGTTCTGAAGGCCCAAGGCGAGACGGTGCTGGTGGTGGATGACGAAGAGGACATCAGAATCATGGTGCAGGAGACACTCCAGGACCTCAGCTACAAGGTGCTTGTGGGCACAGGGCCGCAGGACGCCCTGCGTTTGGTCGAAACCTATACGGGGCCGCTGCACTTGCTGCTGACCGACGTGGTGATGCCGGAGATGAGCGGAAAGGATCTGGCTGAACGACTGAAGGCCAAGCACCCAGAGGTCAAGGTGCTTTACATGTCCGGCTACACCAGTAACGTGGTGCTGGACCACGGCGTCAATGGTGAGACACTGGCCTTCATCGAGAAGCCCTTCATGCCGGCGACGCTGGCCAAAAAGGTCCGTGAGACGCTGGGAGCGTGATCAGCCTGCTGAGAATGGCTGAGACCGCCTTCCGGCAGAGGACCCGCGCACTCGGGTTGAAGGCTTGCGCATGGGGAATGCAACGATGGCGGAGCCGGGCAGGACCACAATCCTCGTCGTGGACGATGACGAGCAGCACCTGGAGCTGACCTCGGAAATCCTGCGCGGCGCGGGCTACGGCGTACGCGCCTTTAGCGATCCTGTGCAGGCCGTGGAGTCGTTCGCCGGGCAGCCCTGCGACGCTGTCGTCACGGACCTGCAGATGCCGGGGCTCGGCGGCATTGAGCTCCTGCGGAAGATCAAGGAGACGGACACGCGCACGCCCGTCATCATAGCCAGCGCCTTCGGCACCGTCAAGAGCGCGGTGCAGGCTATGAAGGACGGCGCGTTCGACTTCCTGACCAAACCGGTTGAGCGGGACCATTTGGTGGCCCTGGTCAAACGGGCGCTGGAGTTCAAGAACCTCGCGCGCGAGAACGCCACCTTGCGCGCGGAGGTTGCCGACCTACGCTCCACCGGCCTCGCGCCGGCGGGCAGTTCGCCGGTGATGAAAGAGTTGCTCCAGAAGGCCAAGGCCGTGGCCGGCACGGATGCGACAGTGCTGCTGACCGGCGAATCCGGCGTGGGCAAGGAGATCCTCGCCGACTGCATCCAGCGCCACAGCCCGCGGAAGAACGGGCCGTACATCAAGGTGAACTGCGGCGCGCTCAGCGGCACGCTGCTCGAATCCGAGCTTTTCGGCCACGAGAAAGGGGCCTTCACGGGTGCGACGGAACGGCGCAGCGGACGCTTCGAGCTCGCGCACAAAGGCACCATCTTCCTCGACGAGATTGGCGAACTGACGCCCGAAGCGCAGACGCGCTTGTTGCGCGCGCTGCAGCAGCGCGAAGTGCAGCGCGTCGGCGGGTCAACGACGATCAGCCTCGATATCCGCGTCATCTGCGCCACCAACAAGGACCTGCAGGCGGAGCTGGCGGCCAAGCGCTTCCGCGAGGACCTGTATTTCCGGGTTTGCGTCTTCCCGCTGCACCTGCCGCCGCTGCGCGAGCGCGTGGCGGATATCCCCGCTCTGGCGCTGGACCTGCTGCGAACCGTGCGCACGCGCCTGGGGCGCGGACCGGCGGATATCTCGCAAGCCGCGCTGGATGCGCTGTCCGCGTACCGCTGGCCCGGGAATATCCGGGAGTTGGAGAACGTGCTGGAACGCTGTTCTATTCTGTGCGCGAAGCCGGCGCTGGAGGTGGACGACCTGCCGGAGGAGATCGTCGCCGGGCGGCCGGCTGCTGCTGGTGCGCCTGCGTCTGCCGCGGCGGTGCAGACTCCGCCGCCTCTCGTGTCCTTGGAAGATGCCCGCAAACAAAGCGAACGCGAACGCATTGTTGCCGCCCTGCAGGAATGCGGCTGGAACATATCCACCACGGCCAAGATGCTCGGCATCAGCCGCTCCACGCTGTACGTCAAGCTGGACGAATACGGGATCAAGCAGTGACGGTCTTGGAGTGCGGCGGCTTGCCGCCGCTTTCAAAGCGGCGCCAAGGCGCCGCACTCCAAGGCGTATCCGTGGCACAAACCGATGGGCAAGCCGCCTACTTCCCGCCCGGAGGGAAAAGCTGGAATTCCTCAATCGTCGGCACCTCGTTGGCCTTCAGGATGTTCAGCCTGAAGACCCTGGCGGTGACGGGCGTGAAGTCGCTCGTCTTCTCGCCGGCGATGGTGGTTCCCTTGGCCAGTTCCTTCCAGTTCTCGCCGTCTTTGTATTCGATAACGAACTCCTGAGTGCGGTGGTAGCTCAATTCCTTGATCACGGCCCGCCCGACCTGGGTGTCCTTCTCCAGATCAACTTCGAGCCAGCCGGAGCGCGCTTGCGCATCGGCGCCCCAGCGGGTGGACTCGTCGCCGTCCACGGCCTTGTCCGCTTCGTAGCCGGGGCCCCAGATGCTGGAGGCCTTGGCGGGCTTGCCCTCCGAAAGCGCTGTGGGCTGTGGAGGCGGCGGGTTCTTGATCATCTCGCCGACTTTGCGGAGCGTCTCCACGTCAATTTCGCGGAGCTTGCCGCTGTAGTCCGGGCCGGCGTCCAGCGAGAAGATGTTCCCGTACTTCACCGCGCCGGCGTAGTCCCTGTAGAGCTTCTCTGGCGGCAGGCACAGCTTGTCGTGGACGGGCAATGAGTAGAACCACATCGCGCCGCCCTGGTGCGACGGCAGGATCGGATAGGTGAACTCGCCCACCAGGTAGGGCGCTTTGACGCTGCCGGGCCGGCCCATCTCACCCGCGCGCAAGTCGCCGCCCCCGCCGTTGAACCCGACAAAGCAGCCCGGTTGAAAGCTCTTGACCCACGCCATTGTCTGAGGATGCGTCAGCTCATCATGCCCCGCGGCGCAATCCATCCAGAAGAACTCAATGGGGCCGTACTGGGTGCACAGTTCCTTGAGCTGCTCCTTTTCCACGCCCGGGTTCTTCCCGGTGCCGCCCCCCTGGCCGTCCTTCGAGCCGGGCCAGGACCAATCGCCCTCGGAGAAGTACAGCGCCAGCTTGATGCCGAACTTGTCGCAGGATTTCCTGATTTCCGCGAGCACGTCTTTGCCCAGCGGCGCCTTGGTCACCTTGCGGTCGGTGGTCTTGGTATCCCAGAGGCAGAAGCCGTCATGGTGCTTGGTCAGGAACAGAATGTAACCCATGCTGGCTTCCTTGGCGGTCTGGGCCCACTGGTCTGTGTCGCAGCCGGTGGCCTTGAAGAAACCCACGTCCGTGACTCCCGGCGTCCACTCTTTGCCCGAGAACGTGCTGAACGACCAGCAGATGAACATGCCCCACTTGAGGTCCTTCAGTTCCTCGGCGCGCTTGGCCATGTCCACGTCTTCAGCCGCGGCCAGGGGAAGCGGGAGGCAAATGATTGCCGCTAGGATCAGTCCAAGTTTGTGTTTCATGTGGTCTTCCTTTCCAAGTGGATCGGGGAGCGGGGAGCGGGGTTCGGGGAGCGGGGTTCGGGGTTCGGGGAGCGGGGTTCGGGATTCGGGATTCGGGCGCGCGCCCCGCGTACCGCGTCCCGCACCCCGCGCCCCGCGTACCGCGTCCCGCACCCCGCACCCCGCGTCCCGCGTCCCGCGCCCCGCGCCCCGCGTCCCGTCAGTATCTGCACTCCCTTGCTGTTTCCGCGTACACCTTCAGGTTCTCCGCGGGCGTCTCAAAAAAATGATCGGCGCAGGAAAGGACGTAGCCGCCGTCATAGCCAACCTTCTCGAAAAGCCTTTGGACCTGGCTGCGAATCTGTGCGGGCGTGGCGATGGTGAGCACGTTGTGCTGGTCCAGGCCGCCGATGAGCGCGAGGCGCCGGCCCACTTTCGCCTTCAGTTCCCAGGGTTCCTGGTTTCCGCCAATGCTTCGGGGCGCCAGCGTCTCGGAAGCATCGCAGCCGTTGGCGACGATGTGTTCCTCGAGGCCGTACGTCCCGCCGCAAGTGTGGTACGTGATCTTGAAACCGAGCGCGTGCAGCGCGTCGTGGATCTTGCGGTCGTACGGCAGGCAGAACTCGCGGTGCAGAGCGGGAGAGATCACGGTTGAGGAGGCTGCGCCGCCGCCGGTCTCGACCAGATCGAACCTGGCGCCTTTCATCGTTTCAACGAAGCGCAGTTTCCGTTCCAGCAGGCAGTGGAGCAGTTCGTGCACCCAGTCCGGCTGGTCCAGGCACTTCAAAATGAGAGCGCTCACGTCCATCAAGCAACATGCATGTTGCCAGCAGCCCGCCTGGTCGCCCCAGACGAAGCCGCGCAGGATGCCGTTGTCGCCCAGTTCGGCGTGGGCCTTGGCTATGGGCGCCAGGTCCAGCCTGGGTACGGGCATGTACTTGCGCAGCAGCTTGAGGTCTTCATCGCGCTTGATGAGGTACTCGGTGATCCACGTCGTCATCCGGTTGCCGCTGGTCTTGTAGGTGAGCGTTCCTTCGGGTGTGTGGATGGTATGATGCACGACGCGGTTGTCCGGGTCGCGGCAGACGACTTGCGCTTCGTCCTGCCAGGTTGGCGTCGAGGCCCTGGTGAAGTCGGCATCCGGCAACCAGAACTGGCCCATCTCCTCGAAGTACTGAATCTGCGCGTCCATGCCGAACTTCATGAACGCCTCAAGCGCGCTGAGGCCGTTCAGATGTTCCTTGAGGTGGTAGCCCTGCCACTGGTGCACGGTGACGGGCAGGCGGTCGGGCTTCTCTCTGTTCAGAGCAAGCAGCAAACGTTCCTTGCTGGTCATGGGGCGTGCTCCTTCCGCAAGAAGACTATAATCAAGAAGCCGCCGGCCGCCAGCCAGACTGCAAGGCAAAGCGGCGGCAAGCCGCCGCACTCCAAAACCGGCGAGACGCTGGCGCTCCCAGGCTGTTGACATCCCGCGCCAGGAGGGGAGAATCCGTGGCGTCACGTTTCGCCAACTGGATTGGAGCGCCGGCGTCTCGCCGGCAAAGGAGGCCAGCATGAACATTCAAAAAGCCCCGCGCGCCGCGCGCGCCAGCTCGCGCCGCGACTTCCTCGGCACTTCCTGCAAAGCCGTTGCGGCTGTTTCGGCGGCCAGCGCCATTGCGGCGCGCAGTTATGCGGCTGAGGACAACACCATCAAAGTGGCGCTCGTGGGCTGCGGCGGGCGCGGGGGTGGCGCGGCCGTGAATGCGCTGAGCACCAAAGGC
>JBEKKG010000083.1:0-13658 GCA_050010835.1 Planctomycetota bacterium | reverse complement strand
CCGTTGCCAGAAGCAGCTTGCCTGGACGACTGCACGAATGAAGACGCTCGGGAGGAGTTCAAGGCTTTGGCCGCGCAGGCGGATCAAGTCTTCGCCATTCCTGTCGCGGACGGTCTTTCGGAATCACAGATTCAGCACCACGGCGTCGAACGTAGTCTTCAATACGAAGCGGCGGGAATCTACATCGCTCGGCACTGCCACGTGCTCGTGGCGCTGTTGAACAGCCGCAATTCGCCGAACCCCGAGATAGGCGGCACCGCCCAGATCGTCCACTACCGACTGACCGGTAGGTTGCCTCGGCCGGATGACCTCCCTGTGCATCTCCAGGACGTAAGCGCAGCAGACAGAGCACAAAGTCCGCACGACCCGTCAGACTGTGGGCCGGTCTACCAGATCATCACGCGCCGCAAGAACATGAAGGGAGCCACACTCGACGTTCTGAAAGACGGCTCCAGCCAAGGCGCGATCCGCAAGCATTTCCCGCAAGACGATGAGATTCAGGCAGGAGGTGCGGCAGGCGAGAGCTCAGCACAGACGGAGCGTGGGTACGAGCAAGTCTTCCGGCACATCGAAGAGTACAACCGCGATTTACTTGCGCGGCTCCCGTTGGTAAGCGTTAAGCTCCACAAAACTGAGAGCAGCTTGGTGGGCGACCAAGTGAACCCCCTGCCGAGGGCCTTACTGCCGCCGGCCCTCCGTATCCTCGAAGAGCACTTCATACAAGCCGACACGCTGGCCCTCCACTATCAGAAGCTCATACGCACCACTTTCAAGGTTCTCTGTTACCTGGTCATGGGTGGCGCCTTGAGCTTCACGCTCTTCAGTAAACACATTTTGCATCACCCTCTCGTATTGCTGATGTACCCCATGCTTCTGGCCGCGGCGTACCTCTACTGTCCTCCCGAAGCGGTCAGTCATTGGCTGCAGCGGTTCCTGAAGCAGCAGCCCGAGAAGCTCTCGTCCTTTGCGCGATCGCTCGACTACCGGGCGCTGGCAGAAGGGTTGCGCGTGCAATTCTACTGGGAATATGCGGGACTGAAGGATTGCGTTGCCGATCACTACATCGTGAAGCACAAGGGTGAGCTGGAATGGATTCGCGAGGCCCTGCGCGCGTGCTGGCTGCTGGCGGATAGCTGCGGCGAGCCGCGTGCAAGTACGCAGGACGACTTGAAGGTGGTTGAGCGGTACTGGGTCGAAGGCCAGGAGGGGTACTTTTCCAGCAATGGGCCGAGGATGCTCGCCCTGTTGCGGAGTGGCTCAAGCAAGTGTCATGCTGCGATCACCGCTGGCATGCTGGGCGCTACAGGTCTCGTCATCGCGCTCTTCTTGTGGCCGGACTTAGGCGAATTGCTGATCCCCGGCACGCATGTTGCGCTCTTGAATGCGGTACTTGCGACAGTGGAACTGGTGGGGATCGGGGCGGCCTTTGGCCTGGGATACCTCGAGAAAATGGCGTATGCAGAGCACGCCAAACAGTATAAGCGAATGGCACTGCTCTTCCGTCGTGCGCGCCGGGCCTTGACGGCCTTTTCGGTTTCCCAAAACCGAGCGAAGGAGTTGGAGGTCCTCCGAGAGATTGGCCGTGAAGCGCTCCTGGAAAACGGCGATTGGCTCCTCCTGCACCGCGAGCGGCCACCCGAGCCGAAGCCCGGATAATGGTCCCCCCGACCGCCAGATTCTCTGGTTCTCGTGGAACGCCAGTGCGGGCGGCCTTGGGGTCTCGGAAGGGCGGGAACGTATGGGCGGAGGAAACGATCATGCCAGCATTCCGATATTGCCCACCGCAGCGAAGGTAGGGCGGGGGGTGGCCTACATCAGTTTCCGCAGCTTGGCTGCAATCGCCTTGCGGCTGAGGCCCATATCCTCAAGCAATCTGGCGTAGTTTTCGAAGGCGATCTCCAGATGCGGGTGGGGGCGCCCTGTAGCGCGGGTGAAGTTGATGAGAATTGACAAACACCGTCGCACCAAAGGTTCGGCCTCAGCCAGGCGGTTCGTGTCCTGGAGCAGTGAAGCCAGAGTGATAAGACAGATGGCGACATTTGGATGTTCCGAGCCGTAGCTCTGTTCGTAAATGGCCAAGGCGCGGCGCGCCAAAGGTTCGGCCTCAGCCGGGCGGTTCGTGGCATTGAGCAATTGCGCCAGGTTGTTGAGGGCGGTTGCTGCTTGGGGATGTCCGGGGCCGTAGCTCTGCTCGTAAATGGCCAAGGCGCGGCGCATCAACGGCTCAGCCTCAGTTAGGCGGTTCGTGTCCTGGAGCAATAAAGCCAGGTTGCCGAGAGCAGAGGCAACGTCGGGGTGGTTCTGGCCGATGCTTTGTTCCAAAATGGCCAAGGCGCGGCGCATCAACGGCTCAGCCTCAGCCAGGCGGTTCGTCTTCTGGAGCAATTGCGCCAAGTTGTTGAGGGCGATAGCCACGTTTGGGTGGTTCTGTCCAAGGGACTTCTCAAAAATGGTGACCACGCGCACTATCAACGGCTCGGCCTCAGCCAGGCGGTTCGCGGCCTGGAGCAATTGCGCCAGGTTGTTGAGAGCGGTAGCCACATTTGGATGGTTCTGTCCAAGGGACTTCTCGAAAATCATAACCACACGCGCCATTAACGGCTCGGCCTCAGCCAGGCGGTTCGTGGCCAGGAGCAATGAAGCCAAGTTATTGAGGCTGGTGGCGACGTCTGGATGTTCCGGGCCGTAGCTCTGTTCGACAATAGCCAAAGCACGGCGCATCAACGGCTCGGCCTCAGCCAGGCGGTTCGTGTCCTGGAGCAATTGCGCCAAGTTGTTGAGGCGGAGGGCTACTACGGGATGTTCCTGGCCGTAACTCTGTTCGTCAATGGCTAAGGCGCGGCGCATTAACGGCTCGGCCTCAGCCAGGCGGTTCGTGGCATGGAGCAATCGCGCCAAGTTGTTGAGGCGGAGGGCTACTACGGGATGTTCCTGGCCGTAACTCTGTTCGTCAATGGTCAGGGCGCGGAGATACAGCGGCTCTGCCCTGGACCATTCAGCCAAATCATACCAACGCAAACCAGCTTGGTTTAGAAGCCAAGCCGCACTAGGATGCTTGGCCTCGGCCCAAAGCCGGGCGAGGGCTTCAAAGGGTTCAAGTTCCCAGCGGGCCTCTTGCCAGTGGGTCGTTTTCTGTAGCGCAGCGTCGCGCTGGCCAACCAGAGCGTTCACCTGCTTTTGGCGCAGGGCCAGTCTCTTTGCGGACGTTTGACGCCGCAGCAGTTCCTGGAGGAGGCGGTGGCAGCGCACCAAGTGGGGCTGGGTGGTCTCGCCCTCAGCCCTGCTGAAGAGCGCCAGGCGCATCAGGTGCCGCCAGAGTTCCTCCCACGGGTCGCCTAGCCGCTTTGGGCGCGCAAGTTCCGGGAAGTCTTGCGTGACCAGTTCGCGCAGCCAAGGCAAGGGAACGTAGTCGGGCTGGAGCAATGCGGAGTACTCCAAGGCGCGGCGTTCGGCGGGCGTCAAGGCAGCCAGGGTTGGCTCCAACACGGCCCGCAGCCGCCGCTGGTGGTTGTGCCTGCGCAGTTCCACGTCCTGGTCCTCGGCCAAAACGTCAAGATCCCCTAACCCTAACCTACCCGCCATCCCCGTGTATGTGACACTCTCGTGGGCTGCGATGTAGGCGGCCACGAGTTCCACGGCGATAGCGAAACCGCCGAGGTCGTGCACGATGCTCCGCGCTGCCACGCGCTCCGCTTCGTTGGCGCACGGACGATGGTTCTCCAAGAGCTGGAGCGCGTCGGCAGGCGGCAGTTCGCCCAAGGTGAGCCAGCGCCCCTGGCCCGCCGGCGGCAGACGGGTGGTGGCCAGGAGGTGCAGCTTCGGTCCTAGAGAGGTAAGCAAGTCTGTCTGCTCGGCGCGCAGGAGCGCGGCATCGGTAACATTGTCCAGGACCAGCAGGATGTGCCCCACCTTGTCGAGCCGCTCCCGCAAACAGGCTTTGATGGCCGCGAAGTAGGTTTCGGGCTGTTTGCGCTCTTCATCGCTGATCTGATCGCGGAACAGGTCGCCCAGGTGCAGCGTGGCTTGAAGCAGACTGCCGCGCCTTTCACAAGGCACCAGGAAGCGTCCGCCGGGGTAGGCGCTGGCAAAGGCGTGCGCGTAGGTGAAGGCCAGTTCGGTCTTCCCGATCCCGCCCAGGCCGTGGATGCCGCTGATGACACCGGCTCGGTCGTCCATGAGTTGCCTGCGCAGCTCCATCAGCTCATCCACGCGCCCGGAGAATCTTCTATTGTACGGCGGCACTGTGTTCTGGCTTTCAGCGCCACGCCGCGCTTCTTGGGCGCGGTTGTCCAGGTCGCGGGCGAGGCTTTGCAGCACCTCGCGCAGGTCCCCGCGCCGCAGCGCGTCCAGACCACCATCATAGTACGGCTGCACGGCATTGAACTGGCGGCGGCGGAACTGCTTGACCAAATGCGAGACGGCTTCCATAAAAATGCTGTCGTCCGGCGGCAGGCGGCAAAGCTCCGCGACGCGCTGCGCGACTTCATGTTCGGCAAGCTCCGGCTTGCCAAGAAGGCCCGGTACCTCGACGATGTAGACGGGCGCGGCGCCGGCGCTGAGGATGTGCTTGGCGATCTCCAGGTCTATCCAGGTGTGCCATTCTCGGCGGCACCACTCGCTGGCGAAGTACGCAGGCGAAAGAAAAGCGAGAAAGAGCCGCGATTTGCTCAAGCCCTCGTGGATGCGGTGCTCCCAGTCGTCTAGGGAACCGATGTTGTGTTTGTCGAAGAAACATGTCAGAGCGCGGCCACCGGAGAATTTGCCGTGCTCGGCACGCAGCGCTTCCACGAAGCCGCTGATCCAGCCGCCGGCGTTGTCTGCGCGGGCGTAGGAGACAAAGCAGTCGTACAAGTCAGCATCTTGGGGCATGCGGTTGCGTATTGTAAGCGGCAGTTCACGCGGCGCTATGACTTTTGTTCGCGGTTCTCGCAGACCACCGTGTCCACCTTAACCCGCTTGCCGCAACCATCGAGCGGACAGGGAATCTCCTGGCCCAGCGGCAGCGGATCCTCGAAGGCGAAGCGGCGGCCACACCAGGGGCAGACGGCGGTCAGGTGGTCATCCCAGCGACCGGCGGCGCCGCCTGGGCCAAAGAGCCAGAGACGGACGGGCGTCATCAGTCGCTGTTCCACATCCGCGACGCCTTCCAGCTTGATCAGGCACAGATAACTGCCGACGATACCGGCCCAGATGTGGCTGGAGGGGTCCGGGATGATCTCAGCAATTGCAGCGCCGAGCCAAGCGGTCGGCTGCCCGTTTTTGGCGTCCTCGATTGCTGTTTCCAGTATGCGCTCCAGCGCGAGCCAGGGGAACCGGTCAGGTCCTGCCGCGATGGCAGCAGGATCCCCGACGCCTTGGAGAACATTCAGTTTGGCTCCGGAGCTAGCCGCCCAGACGAGCATGGTATTGTCAACTGAACCGCTGACAACGCGCTGGCCTTCGGGGGAGAGAATCACGCTTCCGACAGGGCCTCCATGGCCATGCAAGCAGTGCAGTTCCGCGCCTGAGCCAGCATCCCAGATGCGCACAGTGTTGTCCCCTGAGCCGCTGACAATGCGCCGGCCGTCGGGCGAGAAAACCACGTCGCAGACATAGTCCTTGTGGCCTCGTAGGCAGTGCAGTTCCGCGCCGGAGCCAGCATCCCAGACGCGCACGGTGCTGTCGCTTGATCCGCTGACAATGCGCCGGCCGTCTGGCGAAAAGGTCACGCTGTGAACAACACGTTCATGGCCCCGCAGGCAGTGCAGTTCCGCGCCGGAGCCAGCATCCCAGACGCGCACGGTGTCGTCACCTGAGCCGCTGACAATGCGCCGGCCGTCGGGCGAGAAAACCACGTCGCAGACATAGTCCTTGTGGCCCCGCAGGCAGCGCAGTTCCGCGCCGGAGCCAGCATCCCAGACGCGCACGGTGTTGTCACCTGAGCCGCTGACAATACGTCGGCCATCGGGCGAGAACGCCACGTTGTTGACATAGTCCTTATGGCCCCGCAGGCGGTGCAGCTCCGTGCCTGAGTCCGCATCCCAGACGCGCACGGTGTTGTCCGTTCCAGCGCCGAGAACTTCCCCCGAGCCGCTGACAAGGAGCTGGCCATCGGGCGAAAATGCCACGCTGGTGATCTTATTCTCATGCCCCTGCAGGCCGTGCAATTTCCCGCCGGATCCAGCTTCCCAGACGCGAACGGTCCTGTCGGCTGAGCCGCTGACAATGCGCTGACCGTCGGGGAAGAAGGCCACGCTGAGAACAATATCCTCATGGCCCCGCAGGCAGTGCAGTTCCACACCGGAATCGACCTCCCAGATGCGCACTGTATTGTCCCATGAGCCGCTGACAATACGCCGGCCGTCGGGGGAATAGGCTACGCTATCGACTTCGCATTCATGTCCCCTCAGGCATTTCAGTTCCGCGCCGGAGCCAGCGTCCCAGATGCGCACTGTATTGTCCCATGATCCGCTGACAACGCGCTGTCCGTTCGGGGAAAAAAACACGCTGGCAACCCGAATATCATGGCCCAGCAGACAGTGAAGTTGCGCGCCGGAGTCGGCATCCCAGACGCGCACGGTCATGTCGCTTGAGCCGCTAACAATGCGCCGGCCGTCTGGGGAGCAGGCTATGCTGGCGACTCCGATTTCATGTCCTCGCAGGCAGCGCAGTTCCGCTCCGGAATCAACCTCCCAGATGCGCACGGTATTGTCATCTGAGCCGCTGACAATGCGCTGGCCGTTAGGTAAAAAGGCCACGCTGCTGACCCCATCTTCATGGCCCCGCAGGCAGTGCAGTTCCGCGCCGCTGTAGGCGTCCCAGACGCGCACGGTCTTGTCTTTTGATCCGCTAACGATGCGTTGGCCGTCTGGGGAGAAGGCAACGCTCTTGACTGGTTCCTCATGGCCCCGCATGCAGCGCAGCTCGCCGCCGGAGTTTGCGTCCCAGACGCGCACAGTCTTGTCCGAAGACCCGCTGACAATTCGCTGGCCGTCGGGCGAGACAGCCACGCTGTTGACACAACCTTCATGGCCACGCAGGACGATCTTCTGCGCCGTGCTAAGGTGCATGGGCGGCGGGCGCAAGGAGCGCACCCACTTGAAGCTACCCATCGCGCGCTTCTTCTCCGCGTGCCATTTCTCCAACAAAGGCGCCAGCACCGGCTTGGTCCACGGCGGCGGTGTCTTCCAGCCACCTTCCGGCACCACGTAATGCTTCTCCGCCTCCGGACAGTCGTACCACCAGCAACTGTTCCACAGACACTGGAATAACGCCTGCGGATAATCCTGTGTGTGGCGGGCGATGAAGTGGATGTCCCGCCTCAGGGCCTCCTGAAGTAACCTCAGAACCCTTTGTCCGGGACGCGACTCGGGCATAGCCTGCACGGCCGCCGTGCAGTCGGCCGCAAGGTCAAAGACAAGGCCCGCCGCTGTCTTGGCTTCAAGGAACGCCAAGTCCGTCAGCACCTTCCCCATGTCGTCCAACCGGCGGCATGCCAGAAGATGCGCTGGCAGGTGTGCGAGGGAATAGCGCGACATGCCAGCCGTGCCCGTTTGGTATTCTGCCCAGCAGACCTGCGCCAAGCATGCATGGCCTTCCTTCGCGCTGACGTAGAAGTCGCCTCCCGCCTGCTCTTCGGCCGTCAACCAGTCGCGCAGCGACTTGTGATAGAAGCCCACGCCTCCTTCGCGCTCGGGCAGGTACGCCGCCAGTGTGCGCAGTACCCGCGCCAGTACTCCCTCGGCTTCCAGTTCAGTCGCCGCGGCGAGAAAGGTCTTGTCCAGCGGGCCGCGCGCCGCAGCGATGGCATGCAGCACCCGCCGCGCAGGCGCAAAGCGTTCCTCAAAGCCGGCCTCGCGCGAGTTGCCAAAGTGCCGGACGAAGAAGCTCTCGTATAGCCCGCCCAACCCAGGTGGCAACTCCTCAAGCTGGCCAAAGCTGTACTGGTCCCGCTCCACGCCGTCGAGCGCCTGGACCATATACAGGAAATTGCCTGCGCTCTTCTCGCGCAACACGCGCGCCACATTGGCCACGCTGCGTCTGCTCTGTTTAAGGCGCTCAGCCAGATTTGGCGTTCCCAACCGCGCCCTGACATAGCGCTCCAGGTCGTCCAGATTGCGCGGGTCCTGGGCGTCCAGTTGCCGCGCCCGCAGCCCGCGCAACTTGCTCAGCACCGCCGGTTCCTTCCGTGTCGTCGCCACCACGCGCATCCACGGCGGCATGCGGTTCAGCCGGGAGGCCAGCAAGTCCACCAGTGTGAGCGTGCCCACTTGCCCTGCCTGCGCCATGGCCTCATCCAGCGCGTCAACCAGCAGGTAACGCACCCCTTCCGGCGGCGCAGACAGTTGCTGCAGCGGCGCAAGCAAGCCCTCCTCGAACGCCCCCACTGGGTCCGACTCGCAGCGCGAGGCCGACAGCGCCTCCTTGATCGCTGGCGTCGAGAGCTGCGCCGCGTAGCCGTCCAGCTTGCTGGCCACCATGGCCGCCACACTGCGTACGAAACGCGCAGGCTTCAGCGTCTCCAGCGTGTCGGCCTGGCAGCAGTGATACGCCAGCACTTGCCCGCCGGGGTTCAGATGCACCAGTTGCGCAACAATTGCCGACTTCCCCGCCCCAGGGTCCCCCGTGATCAGCAGCGCGCGCTCGGCGGTCGCCCGCCAGGCGTCAATCTCGTCGAGCAGCCACTGGCGGCCGACGAAGTTGTGCCGCTTCTCCTCCAGCAGCGGCGTGAAGTCCCACGGGCGCAGGTCCTCTTCCCACGAGCGGTAGCGGACCACCCCGCGCTGCGCATCAGCAATTGCGCTTAGCAGACGCTTGAAGCCGTCCTGGTAGCAGTCTTCCGACTGCGTACAGGCTTGCATGTCCACGTAGTCGAGCCGGCAGATGACGAATGGCGGCTCACAGGGCGCGGCCAGGACGGGGACAATCGGCTTCTTGGCTTCAAACCGTGCGTAGTGAAGCTCGTCCAGGCAGACGCTGTCGGACACATCGAGGGTCTGCGTATCGGTGCTCTTGCGCACTGCGTGCGGGCTGAGCAGCGCCACGACCACCTGCGTGCTGCGCAGGCCGTCCTGGATGGTTTGCATGAAGTCGGAGCCGGAGTGGATGGCGCTGCGGTCCAGCCAGACGTCGAAACCGCGCGCCTGGAGGTCCGTGTAGATCCGTTCCGCCAGCTTCGACGCGTCACGGCGACCGTAGCTTATGAAAAGGCGGCAAGGTGAACTAGACGCCGCTCCTGCTTCCACATTGGCTTGCGGCGCTGGTTCGGGTGCTGGAGCTTGTGTTGCGGTTGGGGCTGGGGCGACCCTTGCTTGCTGCTGCACTGGCGGCGCGGCAGATGCCTTCAGCGCCTCGATGGCGACCAGCAGCTTCTTGCGGTGGCCCAGCTTGACTCCGAGTTCCTTCAGATTCGCGTCGGTCAACTCAAGGAGCGCGTTCTGGTCAATAGCTTCATCGGCAAAGGCCTGGGCATATTCGCTCAACCCCAGCCCTTCCAGCCACGTGCGGATATCCATTACCGGCCCCCCTGGATCAGATGACTCGCGCAAACATTATAGCCGAACCACACGGGTGCGGCCAGCGGCGACAGCAGTCCAGCCTAGCTGCCGCAGCGTGGGCGGCTACCTCGTCGACTACGCCGACGAACATGACGGTGGACCCGGCCCGCACCCATGAAAGCGTTAACCCGACCTCAAGCGGGCGGGTGGCGCCAGTTTCAGCCGGGCTGAATGCCAGGTACGACCGTGCCGAAAGCGGGGCCTGTGGAACCACTTGATCGAAGTGAACACCAGGAAGAGGCCGGATGACTTGCTCAGGGCGATTGAACGGCTGGCGGATGCCGTCCGGGAGGAGAAGCGTTGGCCAAGTCGAGGCCAAGCAGTTCGTCTAGGCGGCGCCGCTGTCCATCATTGAACGGCTCAATGATAACGAGCAAATCCAGGCCACTGGCGGCGTTCGTGGGGCTGGGGGCTCCGGTACGCCCAAAGACCACCGGACAGGCATTATGGGCTTACGCATAACGTCACCCAGCGGATGATGCTCGTCCCCGAAATTCCCATTAGGCATGGCTTCTCCGGAACTCCTGAAGTGAATCCGCCGCCAGCCGTTCAAGATAACCGAGAACGGATAACCCTTAGGGCCTCGTCTTCGGCAGCGGTATCGTCAACTCGCGCCTTACAGTCGATGCCGACGAAGCTCAAACGGCGTCCCTGCCCACCCCTGAGGCACCAGTGCCCTCGCTGCTGGAGCTGGGCAATCGTGCCATCTGTTCCGTCGCGTGGATAGACGAGGATTCCTGCGATCGCGGGCGCGTCATGGAAAGCGGTCAGGTAACCTGCCATCTGGTAGAGGTCCTCTCGCACGATGCCTTGTGGACGACCGGGGCCGGGGATGGTCATTTTGTACTTCGCATCGATCACGGCTACCACGTCGTCCGACCCCAGTTGGCGCACAAGGATGTCGGGCTTGAGCGCACCCAGAGGCATACCCGCCGAAGTGCTTTCCCACAGCCATCGCTCGACAGTCGCCTCCCTGCCGGTGTGAACAACCTCGTGATCAACAAGGCCATAGCGCAGAAGGTGGAGAACATAGAGCTCCCAGATCTCTGCCATGTCGAGCAGCACGCCGGTCACCGGGCGGTCGCCCTTCGCCGACGCCGCGAAAGGTTGCTGTCGGATGATCATCTGAGACAAATCGACGACGGGTCGGTATGTCTCCGTTATGGGCGTGTACCGCACCGGGGTCCGCTCCAGGCGGCTGTTCCGCCCATCGCCCCCTTGAAGGCCGGTGCGTAGATCGGCGATTAAAGTGGCCCCGCGTTCGGTGAGCCACTTGGGTTCACCGCCAAGGTGGGCGAGTTCGCGGCGGAGACAGTCGTATGCGCCGAGAAGAATCTCGCCTATGCGGCGGTCAAGGTGCGGATTCCGTGTCCGGCTTACCAATAAGCTCCGGCCCGTGTGGAGGCGTAGGGCCGATTCGCGCACGAGCAATCGCCCCTTGATCGCGAGTCCCTCGTGTCGTTCTTCATATCGTGCCCGTGGCAGCCCGTGCTTTGCCGCCAGCGTGAGCCGTCCGGCCCACATCCGCGCGATCAACTCCCACAGCCAGATACGGCTGGATTCCTCATGACCCTGCGACGTCAGGACCCTGACACCCCAGATCTTGCTCAGCCAGCGGCTCAGTACAGGCATACCGAACCGCGGAAGAATCCTCAATGTCCTGTCCTTGTATCGCAGTTCACCAACAAAACGCCCAGCGAACCACTCGCCGGCCCTGCTGTCGAAATATGCGAGTGGCGATTCTTCCGTGTCGCCAGCGCCGGAAAGGCCGAGTTTTAGCGCCGTAACGTCAGCCTCGCGCAGAAGTTCCTTGAGCCACGCCTCGTCTTCGCCACTGAGCGGCGTGATGGGTGTGAGATCACAAGCCGTGATCACGGAGGCATCAGTCATATGCGTCCTCAGGCGCTGGCCTTCTTCATCAGCGCTGACTCCGCATTGCGCAGCACCTTGTCGCGTTCACTGGTGTCAACGCCGGACAGATATTGCTCAATCAGTGGTTTGAGCGAGTACCGCCATAGCCGCTCCACAGGTGTGTGTGCATCACCGGCCTTCGTGAATAACAGGCGTTGCCGTTTCGGTTCTTCCGCCAAGACCTTGCCAGCGAATGAGACCACGTCACAGAAGTAGGTGTGCCCAATCTGGTACTGACGTCCGAGGAAGGGGTGTGTTTCGATCAGACGGTTGACTTGAATGGCCCGATCCGCCAGAATTTCAAACTCCTCAGCAAATCGATCCCACTCGCGGGCAATTTGTTTCTGGTCTCGAAGCGCCTCCCATCGGTATTTCGCCACAGCCAAAAAATCCTCCCGCTTGAAGCCGCGAAAGAACCACAGGAAGCGGCGGCGCAAGGCGAAATCCACTTGCTCCAATGACTGATCAATGAGGTTCATCGTCCCGATGAAGAACAGATTCAGCGGCATGCGTACCAATCGTGGTGCTTCGTCCTGGCCACCGAGTTGGACGGTTCCATCTCGGTCCTCCAACAGGGAGAAGCACTCCCCTAGCACCTTGCTGAGATCGGCCCGGTTCATCTCGTCCAGGATCACGACGAAAGGCAACCGCCGTTGATCTTCTGGCTCGGCGGCAAGATCGTCGATGAGCCTGAGCAAAACCCCGGGCCGATAGACCGTCCTTCCGCCATCGGCTAGCTGTAGACCTCGCACGAAATCCTCATAGCCGTATCCCGGATGGAACTGGACGCGGCGCACACGACTTATTGCGAGCTCGTCCACCTTCCGTGATTCGGTGAAATAACGGCCTGGCTTCCACGCTTGGAGGACGCCGCGCCTTACCAGTAACTCGGCAAGGGCCTTCGCCTCATGCGTCTTGCCGGTGCCAGGTGGCCCGTAGAAGACGATCTGCTTCTTGATCTCTAATGCCTGCAACGGGCTGAGTTCGTCGGATTCTGCTGCTTCGTACCAGCATGATCGCAGCGGCGCGCAGTAGAAATCCAAGTTCACGTCGGGGAGCAGTTGCTGTAGTTTCTGGCGGATGGCGTACAGCCGATCATCCGTGTCATCGGGCAAAGCGCTGGCACCGACGACATCTCCGAACGCCTCGGCAATGCGACCCTTGTGGCCAACGCTGGCGATTCGCTCGTACTGATCCGGGAAGAGAAGGTGAAGCAGGGTGTGCCTGCTCTGCAACCGATCCTCGTCCTGGATTTCATCCAACAGGATGCGGAATTGCAGGTGATCCGCCAATGTTGCCTTCCGATCCGCGGGCGATTGTGCCAGCAGGCGAATGGCTACCTTCGCAATGAATGCCAGTTCAAATGGGCGGCGCGTGTTGTAAGCTTGGCCGGTTCCTCCGATCCCATCGAGCAACTTTGGAAACACAGCATCTGGGGCTCCGATGATCAGCTTCTTCCATGCTGCCACCGTCTCAATCAGTTTCTGTTTCCGCACTCGATGGACCGACGAGGTGAACAAGAAATAGACCAGAAGAATCTCGCAGGCCAGCTTCGTGACCGGCTCCGCTTCGCCCTCGAGTTGTTTCTGGAATTTCTGCTCGAAGCTGTCTTCCGACTCGTCAGGCTTGTCGATGAAGCAGGCTTTGAAGCGGTCAAGGTTCGCAACGGTCCAGACCTGTTCACCGGGCCATAGGAGCGAGCCATTCCCTTTGAGACAGGACTCCCGCCATGCCTCTGCCAGTTCGTAAATGCCGGTTGTTTTGCGTTCTGTGTATCGCGCCATCAGATTGCCCTCGGGCCGTAGCGGCGCCGGTAATGCTACAGCAGCGTCAGGTACTGCCAGCCCTCGTCAGCGCCAAAGAACCCTGGCGCGCTGGATGCCACGCTGCGGCACGTGATGCATTGATCCCAGAACAACGATGTGCGCCAAGCGAGTCATTGCGCACCATGTTCCAGTTCAGCCGCGCAACGTCAAGCCTCTTTATCAGGTAGCACAGTTGGGTTGATGGCGTAGACGCGTTTGGCCGTCACACTGACTGCTGCCGCCCCGGCCCGCCCGCCCCTTAGCTGCCTGACTGGCACGGCGTATTCTTCGCCCATCGCCAATTCTACCACGTCCACCATGTCATGCCTGCCGAGTTCCATCCGCACCCCCCAGTAGCCATCGGCGTTCCTGATCAGCGCCAGCGTCCTGTCGTCAAGCTCCCAGA
>JBEKKG010000082.1:0-13693 GCA_050010835.1 Planctomycetota bacterium | reverse complement strand
ACCAAGTCTTGCACGGTCATGCCGAACTCGGGCGAAAGGTGGCTTCCGGAGACAAACAGGTGTAGGCGCAGATCGGGCGAGGACCGGATTCTCCGGAGCAGGGGCCGATAGATCCCAGCATCTGAGCGCGCCACCGAGACAACACCAATGGTCCTCACGCGAACAGGTCCCACATCAATTGCGTTCCCTTCAAAACCGCTCGCCTTAGCTTGCGCCCCACCACGTAGGGCCGCGCTGACGGCGGCAGACCGGTGCCCGGCCGGCGCAATGCCAACAGGTCATCAGTCAACTGGATCCCTGCCGGAAGGTCCCGGGCGGCGACAAGGCTCCTGCGTGCGGCAGCCGCAGTGTTCGCTTCGCTCATGGCAGGGCGTTTGCAGCCATCGCCAAGAGCGGCTTCAGTGTTGCGAATCCCTCTGACCAGTGCCGCCAGTTCGTCCGGCACAAGCGACGCCTGGTGATCCGGGCCGGGCAGGCTGCGGTCAACCGTGAAATGCTTCTCAATGATGCACGCGCCCAATGCCACCGCGGCAATGCTTACTTCAATACCCATGGTGTGATCCGAGTAGCCCACCGGACGGCCGAAAGCTAGCTCCAGGGTGCGCATAGCACGCAGGTTCACGTCTTGTGGAGCGGCCGGATAGTTGCTGACGCAGTGCAGCAGCGCGAGTGCCGGATTGCCGGCGTCGCGAACGGTTGCGACAGCCGTCTCGACCTCGCCCAATGACGCCATGCCTGTTGAGACGATCAATGGCTTTCCCTTGCGGGCGATGTGGGCCAAAAGCGGCAGGTTGGTCAACTCGCCGGAGGACACTTTGTATGCGCCAACCTGCAACGCCTCCAGCATATCGGCACACTCCTCGTCGAAGGGAGTGGAAAGAAAGAGGAGACCGCGCCGCTTGCAGTATTCCATCAGAGGCCCATGAGCCTCTGCGGGCAGTTCCAGGCGACGCAGCATTTCCAACTGGGTCTCCGCTGATCCGGTCGTCAGCTTCTGATACTCAGTCTTAGGAGCATCGGGGGTAACCAAGCGGTCCGCCGCAAACGTCTGGAACTTCACGGCCTCGGCGCCTGCCATTCTAGCAGCATCAATCAGACGTTTGGCCAAGTCAAGATCGCCGTTGTGGTTGACGCCCGCTTCGGCAATAATGAAGCAAGGCTGGCCTGGGCCTACTGCCCGCGTGCCAATCCTAAGCGGGTCCACGCGCATTCCTCAGCAGGAAATCCGCCAGCCGCAAATCGAACTCGGAATCCACTCCAGGGACCTCTCCGGGGGCATAACGTAAGCAATAGTCTGCGGGGGAAACAAAGTCTCCTTTGAGAGAAGGGTTTCCCGCCGGATCAGATAGATTGACCCGTTCAGCGCGTAGGCCGGCGGCAAGTCCTGGCGACGCGTGTAAACACCGTCAGTTTTCACAATGTCTTCCAGATAACCATCAGCGGTGATCTTCTTCATCCAAAACGGGTGTTTGCTGACGGGGCAGACGCTGACCACGGCCTCTGCCTGCCGCTGCCGCGCAAGCTCCATTGCGGCATCAATGTCCTGGGCCAGACGCAATGGAGTCGTCGGTTGCAGCAAGATGACGATGTCGGACCGGTACCGTTCATGCTCCTCGAGCCAACGGACTGCATGCAAAACCGGGGCCACCCCAGGTGTCGCATCACCAGCCAACTCCGGCGGGCGGAGAAAGGGCGCTTCCGCACCGTTTCGAACGCCGATATCCCGAATCTCAACGGAATCCGTAGAGAGCACTACCCGCTCGACGCAGCGCGCCGCCTTCGCAGCCTCGATGGACCAGGCCAGGAGAGGCTTCCCGCCCACTGCCCTGATGTTCTTTCCTGGGATGCCCTTGGAGCCGCCGCGCGCGGTGACGAGGGCGAGAACACTTGCGCTCATTTCCAATTCCTGCCGCAATCGCTCCGCATGTTGCGCACCAGGATCTTGCCCCAATAGCCGCACCCGACGATGGCCGCTTGCGGATTCAGCGCCTATCCCTTCCCCTTCCGTTTCTGGCGGCGCACGCCTTCGTAAAACAGGATGTGACGCGGTTGAATGCCGAACCAGCGGTCGAAATGTTGCTTGCTGTTGTTGATGGCACGCAGCACCTGGCCCGGATCCTTGCCGCAGAACTCAATCAAGCACCGCCCGCTCCGCCGCAAAACGGAAATCTGGAACATGCGCTTAGCGCCCTGCCGGAACCACAGCGTGATGCGCTTGGAGGCCGGCAACCCATCCACCGTGACTTCGTCGAACGGCACGAGATTGCTCATCTCGGATGGCAACTGCGTCAGAACACCGTCCACGGCGCCCTCAGCCGAGTCGTACTCCAGCGACGCGCGCGCCGTGTGTTCTGGGGATGAAGGGTTAATGGTAATCGGGGCGTTATGGAGGCGATCAGCTTAGCCGTGTGACGAAGGCCTCATCAATCGCCAATTCCGCGGATTTGCCCAAAAAACTGATCTGCAAGACTAACCGATGCCCAGCCTGGAACCGGACCAACTCGCCGCGCACACCTTTAAGAGGGCCACGAACAACCTCGACCGGTGTGCCGGCAGCACCCAGACGGCATTCACGCAATGAGGCATCCGCCCCGAGCGCCAGCGCCAAACTCTCGAGCTCGGAACGCAACTGTTGGGGATCATCGGGGACCAGAACATCGGCAACGTGCCGCGAGGCAAAAATCTCAGGTCTGGAGATGGCCTCTGCGTCGTAGAAAAGATAGCCGGGGAAAAGAGGCAGTTGAGACTGCCGTACTAGCCGGCCATAGACACGCCGGCTCAGCACAAGCGGCAGGAAAACCGGAACACTGTGTATCTGAAGGTATTCCCGTAATGCTTTTTCCGCCCGCGAGCGCGTCCAGGCAGCCGCCCACCTCCGTGCTACGGGCAACTGTGGCCGCTCGACCACATTCAGACCGGCGAAGTCTGGACATACTCCGTCTCCGTCGCGTTCCACGCTCATATCCGCCACCCACGCACTTCACTTGTAATTATAGTCTGCGTTCTTGGGCTGTCAAGTTCACGCGGGGGGGGCCGTGGAATTGCCAGGGTCTTTCAATTCTCGGGCCGGTTTCCCCTGGACAACGGTGGCTCGGTCATGAAGAGCCGGCTTTTTCACAGGAGAACGAGATTCCCGTTCCGTAGATTCCACGGATATCCAGCACGATCTTGTTGTGGAACAGGCGGCGTTCGATATCGAGAAAGGCGCGGTGGTTCACGAGCAGCACCACGATGTCGGCGAGCTCCAGAGCGTTCGCTAAGCTCATAAGCTCCACGTTGCCCAAGGAAGCGAGGTCCTTCGGCAGAGCGTTGATGAATGGTTCCACCGCCAAGATGCGTCCCGCTTTCTCCCGCGCGAGTCTGGCCACGATCTCCACGGCTGGACTTTCACGCAGATCGTCAATGTCCGCCTTGAACGACAAACCCAAGCATGCAATCACAGGGTGCTCGAAGCGCTGGGCGTGCGCCTTGACCTTTTCGACGACGAAGTGCGGCTTGTAGTCGTTAACCTCGCGTGCGCAACGGATGAGGCGCGCCTGCTCCGGCGCAGAGTGGACTATGAACCACGGGTCCACGGCAATGCAATGGCCGCCGACACCGGGGCCGGGTTGCAGGATCTTCACCCGCGGGTGATGGTTGGCCAGGCGCACCAGTTCCCAGACGTCAATCGAGAGCTTGTCACAGATCAACGACAGCTCATTGGCGAAGGCGATGTTGACGTCGCGGAAAGCATTCTCGGTCAGTTTGCACATCTCGGCCGTGCGGCTGTCGGTCAGCAGAATCTGTCCGGCGACGAACGTCTTGTAGAAGGCGCCGGCCTTCTCGGTGGAGGGCTGGTCCACACCGCCGATCACACGGTCATTGGAGACCAATTCGCGCATGATCTGGCCCGGCAGCACGCGCTCCGGGCAATGGGCGAAGTATACCTGGCCGGCTCCCGGTTTCTCCACAACCCCCTTGCCCGCACAGCCCGGGATTGTCAGGTCAGGCCGCAGTTCCTTGATAATGCCAGCCACCCGCTCCGTAGTACCGACTGGACTCGTAGATTCCAGGATCACCAGGTTGCCAGGGTTGACATGCGGCGCGATCGCCTTGGTTGCGGCCTCCACATAACTCATATCCGGCTTGTGGCCGCCAGTGAACGGCGTCGGCACAGCCAGGATGAACACGTCGGCCGGCTGCGGCGAGACGCTGGCGCGCAGGCGGCCGCTGTTTACAGCGGACTTGACCAGCACGTCCAGATCAGGCTCGTGTATGCGGATGGCACCGCTGTTTATCGTCTCCACGACGGTCTGGTTCACGTCCACGCCATGGACCTCGAAGCCCTTTGTGGCCAGAATACTTGCCGTGGGCAAGCCAATGTACCCCAGTCCCATGACGCACACGGATTCGCAGTTCGCTTTCATCGCCTTATCGCCCTCCCTGGCTGCGTCCGGCAAGAAATGATTGGCAGGCCTCAAGAATCCGCGGCGTTGCCTTGCCATCACCGTATGGATTAGTGGCGCGGGCCATTCTGTTGTACTCGTCTCGATCAGTGAGCAGCCGGCTCACCTCAGAGACTATCCTTTCGAGATTAGTCCCGACGAGTCTGACGGTCCCCGCCTCCATGGCCTCCGGACGCTCCGTAGTATCGCGCATTACTAGAACCGGCTTTCCCAGGCTGGGCGCTTCTTCCTGAACGCCGCCGGAGTCGGTCAGGAGCATGGTAGCACGGTCCATCAGCGCGATGAATGCGAGGTAAGGCAGCGGCTCGAGCAGGTGCACGTTCTCCAGTTGGCCGCCGCCAAGAATGCGGTTCACCGGTCCCCGGACATTGGGATTCAGATGTACGGGATAGATGAACTGCGCCTTGGGAAACCGCTTCGCGAGTGCCGTAATTGCCAGGCAGATCTGCTCGAATGCCGCTCCGAAGTTCTCCCGCCGGTGCCCGGTGATAAGAACCTGCGGTGCGTCCTGCCACCGCTCCAGGGTGCTCTGGGCCAGGCCCGGGATTGCCGGTGGATTCGCACGAACCTTCTCCAACGCGATGAAGAGGGCATCTATCACTGTATTGCCGGTGACGAACACTCGCTCGGCCGGCACGCCTTCGTTCAAGAGATTCCGGCGGCTTGTGGCCGTGGGAGCGAAGTGCAAGGTGGCGAGTCGCGTCGTCAGCACACGGTTGGCCTCTTCAGGCCAAGGCGACTGCATGTTGCCGGTACGCAGCCCCGCCTCAACGTGGCCAACCGGAATACGGTGATAGAAAGCCGCAAGCGTCGCGCAGAACACTGTGGTGGTATCGCCCTGGACCAGCACCAGGTCCGGCTTGACTTGCGCCAGGTACTGGTCCAGGGACTCTGTCGCCCGGGCCGTCAATCCCCCGAGGGTCTGGTTGGGGCACATCAGCGCCAAGTCCACATCCGGTACGATACCGAACACCTGGAGCACCTGATCCAGCATCTCGCGGTGTTGGCCAGTCACACACACGTGGCACGAAAACTCAGGAGTATCCCGGAGTGCGAGCACAACCGGAGCCAACTTGACAGCTTCTGGACGAGTACCGAAAATGACGGATATTCGAGGGGAACAGCGGGTCATGCGCCACTCCGCGGGCCGGAAATACTGCTTTCCCGAACGCCGGCGGAGAGACAGGGATCGTCAAGCCGCACGGCGCCGGCAACGGAACATCCAGGTTACCCCACAACAAGTTCGCCTGCAACAGCGTCCAGTACGCACTCAGGGCTGTTTCAAGAACCATCTCCAAGTCCAGGGAATGCCATTGGAGCCCGAGAAGAAGCGCAGCCACCGGCGGAATGACTCCGAGGCGAATGACGCTGGGGCAGGGGCTGACCAGCCGGCGGTCGCGGAAGCCGCGCCGTGCGCACCCAGCGGCGGCGAGCCGCGCAAAGTCTTGCCGTCAATGTTCGCTACCGACTGCGCACCGTCTGCCGGGCTCTGGGCTAACAGCCACTTAGTCAACACCCACTCAAAGGCCTGAATGTCGATGGCTTTGAACAGGTAATGGAACGTGCTGGTACAAGGCAGCTTGAGTTTTGTTTTCTGTTTCTTCTTCTTGCGCGTGAAGCCCAGTAACGGTGTCTGCGGCGGCAGAAATGCTTTGCCTGGAGAATGGCGAGGCTTACAATGTCGAGTCGTCGAATCGGCTCGGCGTGACTCATCCAGGAAATCCCGGCTGGTTAGCGACCCCCGTTTGCCTTGAGTGAGGACAGGCATGGCCCAAGCAGCAATTCTTGCGTCTGTCCTGCTGGCCGTTTCTGCGTGGGCCGAAGATGCAACGGCGCTGCCGGTGGCCGTCGCCCCCAATGATCCCAATCTCCGCTACGTGGGCCGGTTTGATCTGCGAAAACCCGAGGCGCCCGTTTGCGCTTGGCCCAGCTCAACAATCGTGGCTAAGTTCAAAGGAACAGCCATCAACGTGAAGATGCGCGGAAACAAAGGCGAGGACTTTTTTGAGGTCATCACCGACGGCGCGCGGCAGCCCGTTCTCGTGCTGAATAAGGATCAGACTGTCTATCGTGTGGCCGAGAAACTGGCGGTCGGCGAACATCTGCTGGAACTGGTCAAGCGCACCGAAACGATGAGCAGCACGACGGCGTTCCTTGGCCTGGAACTGGAGGCCGGCGGCGGCCTCGTGGCTCTACCCCCGCGTCCTGAGCGGCGAATCGAGGTCTACGGCGACTCAGTCTCCTGCGGGAACAGCAATGAAGGCACCAAGGCCAACGAGCCGATGTCGCGGAAACTCAGTAACAACTACTGCGCCTATGGCGCCATCGCGTCGCGTGCCCTCAACGCCGAATACACCTGTATCGCCTGGTCTGGCCGCAAACTCTGGCCCGACAGTACCCTCCCTTCGATCTACGACCTGACGTTGGCCCCTTGGGACAACGCACCCAAATGGAACTTCGCCTGGATTCCCCACGTCGTCGTGATCAACCTCGGCAGCAATGACTATGGCAAAGGCGCGCCTGAAGAGCAAGGTTGGACGACTGCCTACAAGGAGTTCATTAAAGCCCTGCGTTCGCATTACCCCGATTGCCACGTCTTCTGCTGCCTGTGCTCGTCCATCATGGGAAAGGACCGCGCACCGATGCGGCGCCTGACCCAAAAAGTTGTGGAGGGTCTGCAGCAAGCCGGAGACAAGAAGATCCACTACGTCGAGTTCAAGGAACAGGCGGCACCGGACGGGATCGGCCCTGGTTGGCACCCGAACATCAAGACACACCAGATCATGGCAGAGACGCTTGCGGCTGAGATTAAACGCGAGCTGAACTGGTGAAGAGCCCGGACTATCCGCCTCGGGCCCTTCGGATCGTTCAGATGACGCTGGATACCGTAATCGAAGCCCTGGCCAGGGAAGGGCGCCTGGAACTGCGCGACCTTGGCGTCTTCGAGGTGTGCACCCTCAAGGCCAGGAAGGCCCGCAATCCAAGAACCGGCGCTCAGGTCATGGTGCCGGAGAAGCGGCGGGTCAGGTTCAAGGCTGGGAAGGTTATGGGGAAGCGGGTCGCCAACAGTGCAGCATAGGAGATTCGACATGGCAACAGACTACTCTTGGCACGAAGAAGCCTACCAGCGCCGCAAACGCGAGGGCGCGGCGGGCTTCGATAAGGAGCAGCAAAGCTACACACGTTTTCAACAGATCAGCGCAACACAGATGGCGTCGCCGCATGTCCCGCGATCCGGCCGCTTGTTGGAGCTGGGATGCGGTGCCGGAAATATGACCCTGTGGCTAGTTGAACGTGGTTACCAGGTCAGCGCCATCGATTTGGCACCGACGGCCATCGCGTGGACGCGTGAAAGGCTGGCCCAGGCCGGAAGGGCAGCCGAATTGCGCGTGGGCAGTGTGCTGGAACTGTCAGAATGGCCCGCTTTGAGCTTTGACGTGGTATTCGACAGCCGTTGTCTGCACTGCATCATCGGAGAGGATCGCGCGAAGTGTCTGGCGAGCATCAGGCGCGTGCTGAAGCCTGGCGGTGCGCTGCTGGTCTGCTCGATGATGAGAAACGCCCGCACGCCCGAGATCAGAGGCTTCGATCCTGCCACAGGACTGGTTCGACGCGGGGAGCAGGCGATCCGCTACATCGGCACACCGGAGCTTCTCAGCGCCGAACTGGAGCGCGCCGGGCTGCGCGTGGCCGAGACTGGCTGCGATACAGAAGGTGACGTTTGTGATGATTTCCTGGCCATTGCGATCAAAAGCTGATTGGATACAAGGCTCAAGTGGGCTTGGCGTCAGGAAATGTCGGGCCAGTTTCCCGGCACGCCACATTACGCCGCCGCGGAACAGGCGGCTGTCCCACACCAAGGCAAGCGACCCCAGCCCCACAAACAACCGTACAATTTCAAACACGGGCCTCTTTCACCTCTGTGGCACGAGAATGCCCTTCCGGTCCCTTGAACCCCGCCTGCGCGAACAGGCGCAAAGCGGCCTGGGGGAATGTCTCGCCCTCCCGCCTTTCGCGCGCTATAGTCTCGTACAATTCCTGGGGGATCCGGCAGGCGATTGTCTTTAGACCGCGCCGGCCGCAGTTGGGTCTCGGGCCGCCTCTCATGGTTGGGGACCTCCGGTGTTGACGAGGGCCAGGATTGCGGCGCGGATGTGCGGGGGGAGCGTGGGCCAAGCCTTTACGATGGCGGCCAGATCAGCGGGCAGTTCCGTTTTACTTTGTTTCGCAACGCCATTTCCCTTAGCGGATACTTGGCGGGAAAACTCGCGTTTTAGGGCAGTGTTAGGCAGTCTTGTGCAGACTTCGCCGGAAGCGGTGTTACCGGCGGGCGGTTCTGTAATACTTGTTTCTGCAACGTCTTGCGCAGTTGCGCAGCCTTGTGCGATATTACGCCCTCTCGGATTTGAACCGAGAACCTCCAGGTTCGAAGCCTGGCGCTCTATCCAGTTGAGCTAAGGGCGCACCTCATCACCTGTTCACCTCTTCACCTCTTCACCGTCGGCTCTGCCGGGCTGTTGCTCTTGGGCCGGGCCAGCTTCTTCCTGGCCAGTTCCTCGAGGTACTGCGCTTCCCGCTTCATGTCCTCATCACCGGGCCAGCACTCCAGCGCCACCTTGGACGCCCGCACCGCGTGCTCGATGGCGTCGGCGCGGTAGGCCTCGTAGACGACCGCGAAGTAGGCCGTGCGGGGCTTGATGTACTTGGCGAAGACCTTGTATTGGGCCACAAACTCCTCGGGCGTGACAAAACGCGCGCATTGCCCGAGGGTTTCGGTGATTTCCTGGGTCAACTCCGACCAGTCGCGCTCCGCCGTCTCTTTCAGCACGGCTTCAAAATCGTTCCAGTCCTTGAAGAGGAAGTCACGGTACACGCGCATGCCGAACAGCGCGAACTCAGAACGGCCCAGCGAACCGAACTTGCGCGCTTCGGCGGCGGCCCTGAGCATGGCGTCCGCGAGTTTGACCGCTTCTTCGCGCCGCCACTTTTCCGGCGGCTCATCAATGTCCAGCGCGTCAGCGATGGCCATGTCGTAGGAGTGCAAAGGCAGCCTGATCCACTTCCAGTCCTCGGCTTCGGGGTCTTTGCGGTCGGCGTGGACGCGGGGCTTGGCCGGGTCGGGGAAGGGGCCGTCCTTGAGCAGCTCAGCCACCAGCCGTTGGTGGCCGTACTTGCCCGCGTACCACAGCCCGAGACAGGCGTACTTGCGCATGTATTCGCCGAAGTCGTCCTCAGCTTCGAAGAGTCCACGGGCGTAGAACTTGTCGAGCAGTTTTTCGAGCTTCTCCAGCTTCTCCCTTTCCTCCGGCGCGGGTTGCTTGCCGGCGCGGATCTGGCGCTGCATCTTCTCATAGACGCCGGTGAGTCCGCCGGCATGCTCAATCTTGAGCTGTCCTTTGTTCTCGAGGTGAAACATGTCCCTGGCCACCACGTCCCAGGCTTCCCAGGGGCGGCCAAGGCCGGAGAGAAGCCCCATGACCTCAAGGCGGAGGTTGAGATGGTAGTCCAGGCTCTGCGGGCTTTCATCCAGGCGTTGCAGTTCCGCGATGAGTCCTTTCAGCGCTGCGTAGGACTTCCCGTTGTCGCGCTCCAGGCGCCACATCGAGGCGATGCGGAACTCCTCATTCATGCGCGAGGTGGCTTGTTCGAGCGTGAACTGCTTGATGGCCTCGTTGCTCCAGCGGATGGAGCTTTCCGGCTCGCGGACCCATTGGTACAGCCCGGCCAGCTCCATGCAATTCTCCGGCACGCGGTCGCCCTTCTCGATCATCTCGGTCATGGTCTTGATGCCCAGGGCATAGAAACTGAAATGCCAGTAACTCTGCACGCGTTCCATTATTTCGCCGTAGACCGGGTCCACGTACATGCGCGAGGAGAGCAAGTAAGGCGTGCGGGTCGGTTCGCCGGCGAAACGGAACAGGAACGCCAGGCTCTTGGGGTCCACGCGCATGGTCTTGTCTTCATCGAATGCCCGGTAGGCCTTCTCGACGACCTTGTCCAGATCCTTGTCCTGGAACATCATCACCGGCCCGGTCTGGAGCACGTAGAAAGCATACTCGTGGTCTGCTGGCGGCTTCTCCACCCAGCCGCAGGCGGCGTGCTGCGGCAGATCCATGATGTAGCTGAGCTTGCCCTGGAGGCGCGTGACAGCCTGGAACAGCTCCGCCAGGTTGACACAGTGGCCCACCAGGCGTCCGCCCATGAAACGGCCCAGGCATTCGAAGGCCGGCTGGTGAATGTTGCCGCTGTGCGCGCGCGAGCCCAGCAGATTGGGCAGCCAGGTGATCGGACTGGGCAGGATGTACTCCGAGAAATAGCGGTAGTAGAGATGCAGGTAGTTCGGGGTGGGCAGCACTTGCGCCATCTTCTTTAGAAAGGCGTTCATGGCCGCCTCGCGCTTGGCCGGATCGGCGATCTCGTTGAAGTTCTGCATGTCCAGCCTGCCGTAGGGCGTCACCAGGGCCTTCGTGTCGCCCATCAGATCCACCAGCAGGACATGGGGCGGCAGGCACCAGCCGGGCGGCCCCAAGCCCCTGGCCAGGCGCACAACATCGGGGACTATCGGGGATTCGAGGACGACTCCGCGGTCCCAGGTGTTCTGGTCCCAGGTAAGCTTGTTCGCCGCCATATCGTACGTGGCCGTGACACCGATGGACTGGTGGGTCATGCGCACGGTCTTGGGCTTTTCGTTCGCGGGGAAGTCCGTGAGCTTGCCGGGGAAATCGTAGAGGATGAAGAGGCAGCCGCGTTCGTCGTCCGGGTTCTTGATCGCGAAGGTGGTCGTATCGGCGGCTTTGTTGTGCCATTCCCAAATGGCGCGCTCCTCATAGGTGCGCTTCTCGACCGCTTCGTCGCCTTGGCTGCTGACGCCGCGGAAGCGCACCTGCGGCGTGCTGATCTTGGCGTAGCCGGCGCGGAAGCCCGCGAGTTCCTTCTTCAGGCGCTCCGCGGAGCCGGGCATGTTCTTCTCGATGTAGCCTTCGTTTATCACCTTGCGCACGAAGTCGCCGGGCAAGTGGTCAAACCAGTCCGCCTCTTTGCCGGCGGCGCGCACGGCCACGGCCACGACAGGGCGGACTTCCTCCTTCGTGGGCGCGTCGTTCTCGACAGCCACCGCCAGCGCCTCCGTCTTCTTGACGAAGTCGGCCTCCACCTCCTTCTCATTCTCCGTCTTCTCCACGGGCTTGCCCACGTAGACGCGGTCGCCCAGGAAGATGTACTCTTTCCCATCGTCGCCCGTCCGGCGCGCCGAGGGGAAGGGCGCCTCCTCGGCGGCGCTCCAGATTTCGTCGCTGGCCACGCCGGCCTGCTTCATGGCTTCGCTCAGGGCCGCAATATGGGTCAGCACGCGGGTCGGGCGTGGATGCCTGCCCTGCTCGCCGTCCGCAGGGTCACGGCCGAACAGGTCGCCGATGTCCACCAGGTAACGGTAGCCCTCGGCTTCGAGGAAAAGGCTGGCGCTGAGCGCGCTGCGCTGCACACCCACGCGCAGGGGTTTGCCGGCGTAAGTGAGCCTCATGCCGTCCCCCTCGATCTGTCCCAGTTTGACGTTAGGATCCAGCTCGGCCAGCGCCCCGGCGATTTGCTTTACTTTTTTGGCCTCCTCCGGGTCCAGCCTGTGGCTGCGTTTTTCCTCCTGGAGCACCTCGTTCTTCAAGGACGCAATGCGCTGATACAACGGTTTGAGATCGGCATTGCTGTCATCGAGCTTTTCGAGTTCGGCCTGCAGCCTGCGTTTGGCTTCCGCGTATGTGCTGCTGCGGGCGGCCAGGCGCATATCCTTGGCCTCTTTCAACAGTTCGCCGCGCTTGCGCAGCACGTTCAGGCGTTTCTCCAGGTCCGGGTCCTGGACCGCGGGCTTCTCGGAAAGCCGCCTGGCGATCTCGCCGGCCTGGATGGCGGCGTCCTCAACCTGCCCGCTCTTGTAGTCCGCCTCAGCCTTCTGCAGTTCCTCGTGCAGCCGCGCCTGTTTCTGTTTCAACTCCAGCTTGGCGACGTCGAGCAGCAGCCCTTCGACCCGGGAGACCAGCGGCCGGTTGTCGGCGGTCACCGGGCCGAGGAGCGACTTCTTGTCCACGAGGCGGCTGCGCGCGGTGAGCGGGTCCTGCTCCGCTTGCTCGTAGATGGCCTGCAATTCATTGGCCTGGGACTTCGAGTTCAGGAAATGGCCGGACCTGGCCTTCCACTGCTGGACCATTTCGGCGTTCAACTGTTTCCGGTTGTTGGCATCGAGCGTCTTCAGCGCCTTGTCCGCAAGCTCGGCGGCCCTGTTGATGTCGTTGTCGGCGAAGGATGTCTCCGCCTTCTCGACCAGCGTCTTGACGTCGCGCTCAACCCGGCTCCGCTCGATCCCGTTGTGGATCGAGATGCCGATGAGCGCCGCCGCGCCAATGAAGACCAGCGCGGCGAAGGCTGCGACCACCAAACGCGCGGGTGGCCGTGCCGGCTCGCACGGGGCGGGGACGCGCTCGTGCCTCAGCGCGGGAGAAGCCGTGGCCCGTGCGGCTTCCGGCGCGGCGTGCGCCGCGGATTCGAGTTCCGGTTGCGCTTGCCTGTCGGGCTGGGTCTCAGCCGCTTTGGCTTTGGCTGCGGCTGCGGCAAAGCGATCCCTTGCCGGCTGCGCCAGTTTGCGACCGAATACGGCGTGGACCCCCAGCGTTTCGTGGGCGAGCGGCGCGTGACCCGGGCCAAGCAGATCGCGTACGAGGCTGGCTCGGACCCGGTGGGCAGCCCGTGGGTGCGCATGCCGGTGCGTTTCTACCCGGTCGCGATCCTTTTCTTGGTGTTCGACATCGAGGTGGCGTTTCTCTACCCATGGGCCATCAACTACGCGTCCTTGTCGTGTGCGGAACCCCTGGTCAAGGGCACGTGCCAGGCCGGCGTTTCGTGGTTGGGCGTGGGCACCGTCGGGTTCTTCATGGCGGTGTTGCTGGTCGCGCTCGCCTACGTGTGGCGCAAGCGCGCGATCGGATGGGACTAGGAGATGCCATTCTCGGTCTACACGTCGAAACTGGCCCAGGCGGTGAACTGGGCGCGCAAGTTCTCGCTGTTCGAGTATCCCTTTGTCACCGCCTGCTGTGGCATGGAGTTCATGGCGACCTGGGCGCCCAAGTACGACATCGCGCGCTTCGGGGCCGAACTGCCGCGCTTTTCCCCACGCCAGGCGGATCTGCTCATCGTGGTGGGGACCATCACCGAGCGCCAGGGGCCGGTGCTTCGCCGCATTTACGATCAGATGTGCGAGCCCA